>JBFILF010000152.1:0-10720 GCA_041599835.1 Pirellulaceae bacterium | reverse complement strand
GGCCGCCGGCAAAATTGTTTTATCGCAGCAAACATCAGGGCCATGGCAGATACATCTGTTAGTTTTCTGGATTCGTTGACAGCCGACTGCGATTCCAATTCGTGGCGCGAGTTTGTCGATCTGTATGATCCGCTGATACGGATTTGGCTGAGCGGACAGCACGTGCGGCCCCAAGAGCGAGATGATATTGTGCAAGAGGTGATTACCGTGGTTTTGAGGCGGTTGCCTGAGTTCCAGAGGAACCGCACCGGCTCCTTTCGCAGCTGGCTAAAAACGATCACGGTGTTTTGCTGGCAAAACTATCGCCGAAAGAACGTCAACAAGGCGGCGGTTGTGGGCGGTTCTGATTTTGCCGAACTCATCGGACAGTTGGAGGATCCGGCAAGTCAGTTGAGCCGGCAATGGGATCTTGAACATGACCAATACGTGCTGAAACGGCTGTTGGAAAAAATCCGTCCGTCGGTCAAGCCGTCGACCTGGGATGCGTTTCGGCTGGTTTCCATTGAGGGGCAGTCATCCGAACAAGCCGCGGAGGCATTGGGGATTACCGTCAATGCCGTGTACGTGGCGAAGTCGCGCGTGCTGAGTCAACTCAGACAGCTGAGCGAGGGACTGGTGGAATGGGATTGAACTTCAATGCGCGGTCCCGCGTAATCGAGCGATGAACCAAACTACCGACGTGCACCCGTCCTCTGCCGAACTCGCCGAATTTGCACAAGGTCGCATCAAAGGTCAGCGGCTGTTCGAACTCGAGATTCACGTTCAGGAATGTGACCAGTGTTGTGCTCAATTAGCCAACGCGCCGGGCGACAAGTTGACGGACCGACTTAGCCAACTGGAACTGGTCGACCAACCAACGGGGAGTATTTCCATCGAATTGCTGCCCGATTTGGGCGAGGATTCGCGGTACACGATCGTAGCTCTGCTGGGCGAGGGCGGAATGGGTTTCGTGTACAAGGCCCGGCACAAAGTCATGCGGCGCAACGTGGCGATCAAGACCATTCGCCCCGAACTGCTGAATCATGCCGAAGCCGTCAAACGGTTTGCCAAGGAAGTAAAAGCTGCAGCGCGATTATCACACCCGAATATCGTCGCCGCTTACGATGCCGAGCGCGCCGGCGACTTGCATTATCTCGTAATGGAATTTGTCGATGGCGAAAGTCTAAACGAATTGGTGAATCGGCAAGGTCCGCTGCCGGTGGCGGACGCCCTGGATTACATTCTGCAAGCCGCCGGAGCGTTGCAACACGCCCATCAACAAGGCATGGTGCATCGGGATATTAAACCGCAAAACCTGATGCGGACGCCCGATGGCACCGTCAAGGTCCTGGATTTTGGACTGGCCAAATTTCGCCGCGATCAACAAACAACCGCCGAAATCGAATCGGTGATCGAAGAAGAAACGATGTTGACGCTGGACAATACCCGGCTGGGCACCAAGGGCTACATTGCCCCGGAACAGGCGCGTGATGCCAAGACCGCCGATATTCGGTCGGATCTTTTCAGCTTGGGTTGCACACTATTTTTTTTGTTGACCAATCGGCCGCCGTTTATGGGGCTGCCGCCTGGCGATCCGCAGACCATTCCAGCCATCACGCAATTCCGCCAAGACCTGCCCCCTCCGCTGATCGATGTTTTGCAGCGCATGTTGCAATACGATCCGCAAGCCCGTTACCAGAATCCCGAACAACTCATTGCGGATCTCGAGTTGATCGATGCCTCATCGTGTTCCTCGGCGCCGCGTTCCCCGGAAATAGACGAAGCCCTTTCTGAAGGCGAAACATCGCCCATCACTGCCCCGTCGCAAGCGATTGCCGGCCGACATGGACTGTGGGGTTTCCTGCGCAAGCTTTTGCGGGCAAAGCGTGACGATTGAGCGATAGCAAAATCGGATGCGACTTGGCACAACTTTCCGTGCATCGCCGCTTGACTGTGGCAGCAACATGGTCCGCATGCATGGCCAGCGCGTTGGTTTTGCGGGCCGTGCTACAAGGACCCTTATACTGCCAGCACTCTGCCGGTATTCGAATCTAATCTTGCGGACCCATGTCAAGCTCAGCTATACGTCCGCCCGATAAAAGAAATAGCGAAATCCGACCCGAGAATTGACGTGTGGGTTCCCACCATTGGCTCGTAATCGAGCCACGGATTCGTTCATTTCATCATCAGGCGGGAGCCTCTGACGCCAATCGGGTCGGATCATAGAGATCGCTACAGACTTCAAGCACGAATGTTGTTGTCAACAATTTTTGCTAAATCTCTTTGACGCCCGACCGTTTGTCGGTTCTGCGAATCGGCCGGCAAGCTTCATGGTCGAGGATATCCCTGCCAAATCCTTTAGGAATAGGGGATCCCACCATGTTGCAAGCAGTGAAGCATTTTTGTCGCATTTTCGTTCTGGCATCTCTGGGCATCTTGACTTGGGTAGTGATTATTCTTTGGCGGGTTACCGCCTAGTCGAGCGTCACAGGCGCCGAGAAACCCGCGCCGACGCAATTTAATGCGGTTTACAGACCATGTGCGAGGCGATGGTCGCCCTCATCGTGCATTCAAAATGGTCGTGCAGTCTAAATGGTCGTGCAGTCTAAATGTCTGGAGTCGGTTGTTGCGACGATTACTTCCGGTGGACACCGGCGGCTGGATGATTAATTTGCTTCCGTGTTGTCGCGGCACGGGTTTCTCCCGAGCTATGCGGATTAATGAGCCGGGGCAATCATCGGCATTCCCATGTAGAATGTGGCGATGAATTTCCCGCACCGGGTCACGGTGGTCCCCAGCGGAGATCGCTTTTATTCGCCAGGACGTTGACGCGCACATGGCCAAAACACACACCCGTTTATTGCCGGGTCTGGTTGACGGGTTGTTGCGCCTGCGTTTTGTTTTGCTGGTCATGTGCCTGGCAGCTGCCGCTTTGTCATTTGGTCCGGCTCAGCGTTTGGACTTTGATCGATCGATTGAAACCCTGTTTCGGGCCGACGATCCCCGCTACGAGAATTACCGAGAGGACAAGGCGTTGTTTGGCGGGCTGGAAACCGCCTTGATTGCCTACGATGACGATGAACTGTTCAGCGTTGCCGGTTTGGAGCGCCTTGGCGAGTTGGAAGCCCAACTTAAAGCGGTGCCGGGCGTGGCGGGCGTTGTCAGTTTGTCGCAGGCCCGGCGCCCGCAAGCGCCACTGGATACCAGACCGCTGGTGCAACAGCTGCAAACCGGCCGGATCACTTCTGACGAGCTGAAATCCGAGATACTCGGTGCCGATTTGTATCGCGGCCGGTTGATCTCCCGCGACGGCAAAACTGTGGCGCTGTTGGTGGAGCTGGCGGCGACCGGACCGCGCGAGCCCGCCCGCGCGGCAACCATCGCACACATTCGCCAGGTGGCCGAACGTCATCACCCGCCGGCGATTGTGGCTGGCGGGCCCGTGCTGATGGACGATGTTTATCGTCATCTGGAACAGGACGGGGTCACGCTGGGAGTCGCATCCAGTTTGATTTTGACGCTGGTGATCGCGCTACTGTTTCGCAACATGCGGTGGATTGTGCTGCCGCTGTTTGTGGTGCAAGCCGCATTGGTTTGGACTCGCGCCACGTTGGTGCTCAGCGGCATGCAAATGAGCATGGTCAGCTCGCCGTTGGTGGCGCTGGTGACCGTGATCGGCGTTGCCACGGTGGTTCACGTGACAATCCGTTTTCGCGAGGAACGCGAACAATCAGCCGAACCGCCTGCCGCGTTGCGGGCCACGTTGATCCATATCGTGCCAGCCATTTTTTGGACGTGTTTGACGACGGCGGCCGGGTTTGCTGCGCTGATGGCTTGCGGGATCGCGCCGATTCAAAACTTTGGACAGATGATGGCCATCGGTTCCATGTTTGTGTTTGTGGCGGCGGTTGGATTGACGCCGGGCATTGTTTTGCTGGCTCGGCGATTTAGCACCGATCCGGCCCATGCGCCCGGCGAGCGGCCATTGACCGAGGCGTTGCAGCGGACGGCGGACACCGTGCAACAGCGTCCCTGGCATGTTGTGTTGGTCGCCATGGCCCTGTTGGCCGTGTGCTCGCTGGGCGTTATTCGTTTGCAAGTTGCCACGGATTTTACAGAGAACTTTCGACAATCCAGCCCCATCGTGAAGGCTTTTCATTTCTTCATGGATCGGCTGGAGGGCGTCAACACCATGGATATACTGATCGATCTGCCGGAGCCGTCGTCGCCGGAGTTCGAAGAAGCGATCGATGCCTTGCGGCGGCTGCAAGCGGAATTGGAGGAAGAAGCGGCGATTGTCGACACGCTGAGTATGGTGGATCTGCTGGATTTCGTGCGGGGCGGATTGTTGCCGGGGGTCAATCGGGAACGGACGGGTCCAGACGAGCCGTCATCGGCGCCCGGCTGGTTGTCTCAATTACCGTCCGTATCGCAGTCCATGCAATTGCAGCTGTTATCACGATTCGTGCCGCAGCAGATGGCCGGTTTTTGGAATCGGCAAAATAACGTAGCGCGTGTTTTCGTGCAGGTCCGTCAAGTCGCGGGTTCCGCCCCTAAGCGGCAATTGGTCGAACGCATTGAGTCGGCGACGCGCGAGGCATTTCCCACGGCTCGCACGGCAGGGCTGTACATCCTGTTCATCTATGTCGTGCAAAGCTTGCTGACGGATCAATGGATCACGTTTGCGCTGTCGATCACCGGCATTTTTTTGATGATGACCCTGGCCTTTCGCAGTTGGCGGTTAGGCATCGCGGCATTGTTACCCAACGCCGCGCCCATCGTGATGGTGGTGGGCACGATGGGCTGGATGGGACTGAAAATCAACACGGCGACCGCGATGCTGGCCAGTGTGTCGATGGGGTTGGCCATCGACTTTAGCATTCACTACTTGTATCGCTTCCAGCAAGAGCTGGCGTCGGGCAAACCATTTTATCAGGCGATCCGCGCCGCGCACGGGAGCGTTGGCCTGGCGATGGTGTTGGCCAACCTGGCACTGGTGGCCGGATTCCTCGTGCTGGTCATGTCGGCGCTGATTCCGACAGTGCACTTCGGCATCCTGGTCAGCGTCGCCATGTTGGGCGGGCTGTTGGGCAACCTGGTGGTGTTACCGTTGTTGCTGCGTTGGTTGTGGCGAATCGGGACCTTTAAGCGGTGACCGTCGCCGTCTTTGGGGCGGCGTCTATGGGTCGCCGACTATTGGTCGGCCTGTCGCGGGTCGGGATCATCGGGCGACGGCGGCAATTCATTTAGCCGCAAGGTTCGCGTCAGGCCCAGGATGTAGCGTTGCTGCTTCTCAATTTCATTCAGGTTTTCACCCTTTTCGAGTTTGGCCAAACGCTGGTTCAAGTCGTCCAGCACGCCGAGTATTTGGATTGCATCAAATCTCATGTTCGGGACGTACTCTTTTTCCATGATCGGCATGATGCGGTCGACGAAAGCTTGCGAGGCATCTTCGTCCCCCATTAGCTCGATCGCTTCCTCGAAATCCTGGCGGTTGTCCTCGATCATGGACACAAATTTTTCTTTTGTGATGACTTTACCCTTCTCGATCTGTTCATCGATCACGCCCGTTATCGATTCTTCCAGAAACTCGCGAAAATTGGGCATGCCGTTGATCAACTCGGCGCTGATTTCTTCAGCCCAACCGGGAGCCGCCCGTTTGATTTCGTCTGACATGGTTTGCCGGACTTGGGTCAAGTTCTTTTCCAATTCCGCTTTGCCGAATTTCAACACCATTTCCGGCCGGGTGATATCGGCAAACTGGTAATATCCCACGGCGAAATAGGCCGTCAGCAGTGCCAGCACGAGCAGCCCGACGATCAACGTCGAGGTGTTAAAAAAGTTGGTCCGCGAGCGTTTTTGGGCCAACACCTTTTTTAATTGGTCAACGCGTTGGTTGAGTTCTTCGATCTTGTTTGAGTCAGTCATGTTTATTCTCTTTTGCGTTTTGTGTTTTTGCGAGATGGTCGATAACTTCTGAGCGAGTTCAGAACTAATTTCCGTCGCCGTCGTCTTTCTTCTCGCCTTCTTTCTTTTTGCCAGTTTCGTCGGATTGTTTTTCTGGCGGCTGCTGATCATCCGAGCCAGCTTGCTCCGCCGATTTCTCAGATTCTGCGGAGGTGTACGCCGACGGTGGCTGGTCCGGTGCGGCCATTTCCGATTCGTCCAATTCCGTGGCGTAGCGGTCGGAGTAGACCAGCATCATCCGCACCATGTCCAAAAACTCGCTGGCCACCTGTTCTCCCACCGGGATGCCGGGTTCGCGGGGTTCGGCCGGCGGGAATTTATCCAGTCGTGTAACCAGCTCTTCCAGTTTTTCGCGCATGTAGTCGACGTAATATCGCTTGCCCACTTGTTTGTAGGCGTTTTCAAAATTCTTGCGCACCTGATCAATTTTGCTTTCATCGACCAGTTCCGGAAACTCTTTCGACAACACGTCTTGATGTTCGCTAACCACCTCCTCGAACGTCGTTTGCAGTTTCTGGTCCAGATACGACTCGAGATTGGTGACCAGCGTGGTTCGTTCGGCGTCAAAGGCCGACATGTACTTGGGAGCATCTTCGCTGGCCCGATCCAATAGCACTTGGGTGACTTCGGGTCGCGTGTCTTCTACCAGCAAAAACAATTCACGGGTTAGCGGTTCCACGAATTCATCTTGCCGGGCGGTAAACTCTGCCTGGATCTCGGCCAATCGCCGATGGGTGATATCCTGATACAGCTGATAGAACATGTACGAGAACACTCCCACAAATAGCAACAGCCCCACCAGCAGGATGAGGCGCACATTCTTGGAATACCGCATCGCCGCCAGGATGCCTTGGCATTCTTGTTCCAAGCCCTCCAACTGCGATGTCAATCGCGCAACTTGGTCGTCTTGAGAGTCAGTCATCAAAATCCCCCTTATGAAATTGGAATGGCGGACGAAAGTAACTTTTCGCCCAGACATCCGCGTGACTTGTCACTGAGTCGATTTGGCATAACACGTAACTTGTGGCTTTCAATTTCGAAAGTCAATTATTTTCGCGGCGAGAGGCGTACAAAAGCAAGAATTTGTACCTGCCAGGGGCAAAAATCCTGGGAGGCCGGATAAAAGCTGAGCATTTGGACAGCCTGGATTTCGTGAGCGCTCGCTTGGTTTGCAGTTATTTATTGGTCGCCCTCGCCATGTGGCCGTCGCCAAGTGGCCGCCGCCATGTCGCCGCACCTGGTTGGATGGCCGCCCAATTGGCTAATGGCAAACGCCAACGGTTGGGGGGAGGAATTGCCAAAATCCGGCGAGAATTTCTTAGTTTTTTGCGCGGCCAGGCATCCTGGGACGCGCCCAAATACTCGCCAAAAACCGACCGCCAGCCGACGGATTTCCGGTAATATTTGGCGAATTTTGACGACTAACCAGTAGAGGCAAAATACGTTTTAACAGACGACGGACAGAGGAGAGGCTTTATGCAATACGAGCGCTGTGCGGTCGGCTCCGCCGGCCTTTCGCTGGCCGATGTGCTGAATCGCCTCTTCACATCGCCGTTTGCCGTGGTCCCAGCAACATTGGCGTTTTTCTTCGTCAATGCCGTCGACGTGATGTTGACGCTGATCTTGCTCAGTCAGGGCGGATTCCGCGAAGCGAACCCGTTGGCCAATTTCGTGTTGCAGCAATGGGGCGAGGGCGGCATGGTTTTCTATAAAATAGTCTTTGTGGCAGCCATTGCCCTGATCGCCCAGATCATTGCCACCAAACGTGTGGGCGTTGCCCGCGGCGTGTTATTCGCCGGCACGGCCGTCGTGAGTACCGTGGTGGCTTACAGCAGTCACTTGTTGTTCACCTACTGGCATTTGATTTAACACCCGCCGCGATTCTATCGGCGGCGGCCCCCATCTGGCGATACGCCTGGACATCATCAACTTTCCACGGTGGCAATGCCGCCGCTCATCTGGTCGCGAACTTCACGAGAGGTTCGACGTCGATCAAGAACTCGATAAACTAGATGCTTCACCGCGCCCCGCGGCAGAATAGCGATGCGACGATCATGGCCGACATTTCGAGTGTTGTTGCGGTTTGCCCTGGCGGCTGTTGCTTCCATAATGTTGGCCACCGCATGTGATTCCAGCGCCAATCGCGCCGATCTCATACCGCCGCGGGAGCCCAGCGACATGCCGCAATCCAGTCGTCGTTCCGTCAAGCTATTTTTGTGTGGCGACGTGATGACCGGACGTGGCATCGATCAGGTCATGGCCACGCCGTCGGCACCACAACTATTCGAATCTTACGTCAAATCGGCGACTGGGTACGTGCGATTGGCGGAAGAAAAAAACGGGCCGATCGACAAGCCCGTGCCAGCGCACTACATCTGGGGCGACGCGCTGGATGAGTTCATCCATCAACAACCCGACGTCAAGATCATCAACCTGGAGACCAGCGTTACCGCACATGATCAGCCCTGGCCGGGCAAGGGCATCCATTACCGGATGCATCCGCAAAATGTTGGCTGCCTGGTTGCGGCGGGAATTGACGTGTGCTCGCTGGCCAACAATCACGTCCTGGATTGGGGACGCGCCGGGCTGACGGAGACGCTGGCGACGCTGCAAAATGCCGGCATCGAGACCGCAGGAGCTGGAGCCAACACGAGCGCGGCGGCGGCGCCGGCCATCATCGAAATCGGTGACGCCTCGCGCGTGTTGATATTTGCTTTCGGTCTGGGGTCAGCCGGCGTGTATAACGATTGGGCGGCTACCGACGATCGGCCGGGCGTCAACTTTCTGGAAGATCTGTCACGGCTCGCGGTGCAACGAATTGCACGTCAGGTCGCCCACGTGCAACGTCCCGGTGATGTAGTGGTGGCCTCCATTCATTGGGGAGGCAACTGGGGATACGACGTGTCCCAGCAGCAGCGCCAGTTTGCCTACCAGCTGATTGAAGACGCCGGGGTCGATGTGATTTTTGGCCATTCGTCGCATCATCCCATGGGAATCGAAGTGCACGATGAACGACCGATCCTGTACGGATGTGGTGATTTTATTAACGATTACGAAGGGATCGGCGGACACGAAGAGTATCGTGGTGATTTGTCGTTGATGTATTTCCTGACCATCGATTCCACCAGCGGCAGTCTAATTCGGCTGGAAATGACGCCCACACGGATTCAGCGGTTTTGCGTCCAACGCGCGGGCACCGACGACACCCGCTGGCTGCACGCCACGGTGCAGCGCGAATGTGGCCGCCTGGGCACCGATGTCGATTTTACCGACACCGGCAAATTCGTTTTGAAATGGGCTGGCGATTGAGTTTCGGTGATGCCGTCCTGAAAAGCGCGAGGTTCCGTGCACGGTACGTCCGCATTTATTTGAGAATCTCCAACACCTCGATTTCAACTGTTTTTGATGTTGCTTTTTTTGTGCTTTGGAAGTGAACCAGTATCTTGTCACTGTCTTGGACTTGGTCGACCCATTCCCGTGTATCGTATACGTCGATGGCTGGTCGCCCATCTAATTCGATGACGGTATCATCAACGTTTAGACCCACGGATGCGGCGTGCGAATCAGGGTGTACAAACCAAACGACCATTCGCTGGCCCTCGCGTTTCAAACCAAATCCCACATGGCGTTCGGCTGGTTGCACCAGCGGTTCGTCGTGATCGCGAGCTAAACGGATGCGATGGTTTTTGCCGTCCAACGAGACGACAAAATTTTGTAAAAACAGCGTGCCGATGATATTTTCTTCCGTCAACCTTACGATTGGATTGCGTATCGGATAGCGACCGATTTCAAGCAGCGATTCAATCCGGGCGACTTGCATGGGCACCGCCTTTCCAACGGATAGCCCCATGCCGGCCGCCGCCGGACCGCCAATGATGTTGACTTTTCCAAGGTCCTGCTGTGCCATGCCAAACCACCCCAGCATTCCGGTATCAATCATGAACTCCGTGGGATTCCCGTCCAGATTGAGTTTGATTACCGGGTGGCTGTCTGGCATTCGAGGTTGGTAAGAAAAAATGTCCTGGCCGTTGGCGGCGGGCAATTCACCTGGAGCCAATTGGATCCGATTGGCGGGATAGTCGTATGTCAAAACGCATTCTTTGAAAACGTTCATGCCAATGACTCCGTCCATTCCATCTCCAAAGGGCATGGCGGTGGCAATCGTCCAAACGCCGAGAAATTCCGCGGTGTCTACATGCAACTTGTCAATATAGTGCAGCGTTGCTGGCACGCTGCCGCCGGGTGTCCGCACCTGGATTTGCATATTGGCGGGTATCCCCGGTGGCGCTGGCAACTCCAGTTGCCGAACCAATTTCGGTTTAAGTACGACTCCGGACGCTCCGGTATCGACAATCAGTCGATAGGGCCCCTGTTCATTAATCGACAATTCGATGACCGGTAACCGATTGAACCGATGCATCGTTACCGCCACGCCCGGCTCGGGTAATCGAGTTTCTTTTGGAGCGGGTATGTCGCGACGCTGGGGTTGCGCCTCGATCGCGTGTACCAAAACTAACGAGACCAGGTTGAACAAAACGACCATGGGAATTCTTGGATGGCCACGCATTGCGCACACCTTTTCAAATTAAAACCGAGCCGACCAATTCGTGGGAGAAACCGTGCGCGCTGGCATGGGTCAGGCAGCGGCGCTCGGGGGCCGCGAAATTTATTTTATGGTCGAATCGCGCGAAACGACAAAACTTGAGGCACTGGCACGCCTCAACTTCCGAGAAGTTGACGCAGGAATCTATATGATTCGCGATGCGGATTGACG
>JBFILF010000151.1:0-10740 GCA_041599835.1 Pirellulaceae bacterium | reverse complement strand
TCCGGTGCAAATGCTGCCCAGCGTGCGCGTGGGCTCAAAGTCATGAGGGTGAAATCGGGATTGGCAATCCGGGCACCCGGGATCACGTTCCACGTAAGCGTCAAACCGGCCGTCCACGGCATCGATAGCGCCCAGTTCCACTCGCCATTCACCCGATGGCGCACCGGGCCGGAGGAAAATATTTATATGATGCTCGCCGGTGGGATCTCGCTGGCGGTGGTAGATGCGCCCCACTTCCTCGCCAGCGATGACGATCGGCCTAATCTCACCCAAACCCGCTCGGAATTCATGGTTGCCAACGGGCGCACGCACGGCCACATGGAACCGATCGCTGGTCGAATACCAAACTTCCAGTTCGTTCGGCGTGATGTCTGCCCGACCCGTTTGCCAGCGGAGAATTCGGCTTCGCCCAGGGTGCAAACGGCCGCAGGCATGCGCGCCGGCTCGATAGTAATTCCCGCAGCTTTGCACGATGGCCCGCCCAGGTGATTCCAACAGCATCGCGTCCATACCCTGTTCGACAAGCGAAAGCCCGCGGTGTTCGCCCGAATGGCGCCCCAAGCTTGTGTTGGCGACCCAGGCGCGGTCGCCGGCCATCCTGCGGATAAAGTCCAGCGCTTCCAGAATGCGAACGGAATCGCCGAGGGTCGCCAATCCCCCGAGTCGACCAGCAGACAAGTGCACAAACACACATTCGGCTTCGGGTGCCAGGCCCATGGGGCTGCCGGGGACCGCACCGTTGCCGGCCGCGATATCGATGACATGCATGCCGTGGGCGCCGTTGTGCAGTGGGTCACCTTCCTGAGGATGATAAACGAGCGACTGATACGGGTGTGACGTGGCCAAGGCCGCATTGATGGCTTCGCGCGTCAATACGCGACCGTAACCATAAGGTTTGGGGGCCTCCTCGCTGGGACCGCCGCGCTGGTCCCATACCGCCAGCAACCGTGTGCTGCCGTCAGGATTCAGCAGATTGGGATGCGCGACGTCGACACCCCAATCGACGACGCCAATCACTACATTTCGTCCGGTGGCTTGCATACCGGACGGCCGTCGCCGATCCGATTCGCGCAGCGCGACGTCAGCGGACTGTGCGTCTAAGTGGTGTTGTCCATCGAATTCCAGTAGACGCGCCGCCTTCAAGCTCAAGCAATCAGGGTTTGCCCACACCTCTTGAATTCGATTGCCGGGCAATCGACAGGTCGCCACGTTCCCAAACCGAGAAACCAGCTGAACGTGTGGCGGGACGACATTCGGATCGCGAAGCTTGATGATCGCTTCAATTTCTTCCGACCCGGCAACCGCCGCCAATTCCGATAGCGCCGGATCCATGAGGATCACCCTCCGCGTTTATGGGATCTGGGGAGGGCTGACGACGTCGCAGATTTCTGAGAGTAACTGGTGTAACGGGCCGTTGTCCTCATGTATTTGAGCAATCTGCTCGCGGCTCAGTCCGATTTTTTCCAGGCTGGCCTCGT
Source organism: Pirellulaceae bacterium (assembly GCA_041599835.1). Taxonomy (GTDB): domain Bacteria; phylum Planctomycetota; class Planctomycetia; order Pirellulales; family Pirellulaceae; genus CAJQPP01. Next base: position 9,262 of record JBFILF010000151.1, on the reverse strand, counting down.
CCATTTTCAATCGATCGGGTCCGCAGGCTTGTTTCTTAACCGTCTCAACGATTTTGTTCAGATTGGATTCCGATAGAAACGCCACCTGTTGCCGCAAGGCATCCCGCTCGTTGGTTCGCGTGTTCAGTTGATCAATCACCTCGACGTGGCTGTCGACGCGTTGTTTGAGCGCGATGATGCCGGGGTTAAAGCCGGGTCTGAGCTGGCTCGCCGTCAGTGCGATTTCCAGTTTGTCCTGTTGGTCTTCGAATTCCTGGCCCAGAAAGGCGAAGCCGAGCACGAAGTTGTTGTTGAAAAGGTTTCCGTTCATGGGTAACTCCCGTGTGGTGCGTCAATCACTATTTATTTCCGAGACCGCCTGACAGAATCAGCGCCATCATTAACATGTTGGACGAACCGCCACCGTCCGTACCACCCATCAAAAAGATGAGCGGCAATAGACTGCTGCTGTCCTTGGGAAATTTGTGATTGGTAACTTTGACGTTCTGTTCGGTACCGGGGACAACGTTGCCGTTGGCGTCCACATTTTGCAGAGTGGCTGTATCAATCTTGGGAGTCTTTTGCAGCAACAGCGGCATTAACGTGGCCTGCTGGAGCTGTTCCCGCATCTTTTTGTTCGATTTTCGCAAATCGGAACTGACGGCGTTGATCTTTTTGTCGACGATCCCGGTGTTTTTTTCCAGAGTTGTGTCAACCTTCTTGATCGCCTTGGTGTTGCGACCAATTTCCTGCTTGATCTCTTTCAGGCGAGAATTGACCGATGAACGAGTCGCCACCGCTTTGGGCAGTCGGATGCGGGCCGAGCCGGCTGGCGTTCTAATCACCGCGCGTCGGATTGCACCGACCGATCGCAACCGCCGTGGCTTACGAAACCTGCGACGAAACCGGCGGCGTCTAAACATCGGGTAGCCCCGCCGGCGAAATCGAAATCGCCGACGTTCGGCCAACGATTCGCCGTCATCGTCATCGTAGCCTTCCAGCGAATCAAAATCCCCGAATGCCTCTTCGTCATCGTCGTCATCATCTTCTTCCGCGTAGTCGTCGAAGAATTCCTCTTCGTCGTCATCATCGTCGTCTTCTTCAATGTCGAATGCATCGAGATATTCGGCGTCGGTATCTTCGTATTCTTCGGTGTACTGCGACATCATTCTTCTCCTAAACGGTTTCATTCGATTTGGGGTTGAGCTTGCCATTCTTGTCAAGCTCACCCGGTTGCTGTGCATCCGCAGTGCGGCGGTGCGTTCGAGCCCGTTTGGCCTTGCGGCGCAACACGGGCAGCACGAAATCTGCAAACGTCTGTCGGTCCGGCGGGTAGGCGCCGGGCGCGCCCCGTCCGCGGCATTGCGAGCATGCTTGGTCTTCGCCCCAACAGGCCGGGCAGGCCCCCAAGGCGGCGGCCAACGTCTCAACTTGCGTGATCAGGTATTTGTTTTCTTGGAGTAGCATCCGGTTTTCGCGCAACAGCTTGTCGTATTTTTCGCGGTCACCCGTGCCTGCCTGATTTTCGTGCGCCACCGATTCCTCTTGCTCGTTCTGCTGAGCGCTCATCATTTCGAGCACTCGCAACACGTTGGGATCGGTAATTCCCAGCGCGCCCGCCAATTCCAACGGCGATGTGCCGGCGGGTGGAATCAATTCATTCATGGCAACTTCCGTTTTTTAACATCAAGTTCATATTGCGTTTTCCAGCATACCGGATTGCAGCAACCAGTTTTCGGCAGACGTGTCAGGCCAATGCTCTTCCAACATGCGTTCTTCGGCTTCGGCTTGATTCAGTGTTTCCAGCAACAACTCAGCCCGCGCCTCGGGGCGACTGATGTCCTCGAAAGGCGCGCCGTGCTCGTCCAGCAGGTACTCCGGCAATCCCCCATTGGCGGCGCCCTCCTCGTGTGCTTCCCGAGCCGCTTCGGACGACAACTCGCCCAGCGCGTTCATCAAGGAACCAAAATCGATGTCGATGCCCTCCCCGCCAGCTACAACCTCAACTCGGCCTGGAGCGCCGATCACGCGCGACAACAGGCTTTGCAGCAACGCCGGATTGTTCAACAAACTCAACAGTTGCGCAGTAGCGGAACTGCCGCCGGCCGGCACCGCGGAACGCCGGCCCCGAACTGCGCGGCGTCGGCGTCGACGCCGACGGGGCGCCGCAGCGCGGCCAATCAATCCTCCAGCGACTCCACCGAGTTTCGCGCCAATGGCTGTTCCAACCGGTCCGCCCAACAGCGTTCCAATCGCCCCTCCGGCAACCGGCAATACCGACGGAGCCGCCTTGGCTAACGTGCGGCCCGCTTTCCGCGCGATCCGGCCGAGCGATTTGAAAAAACCCTCGATTTCTTCGGCTGACATCTCGGCGAAAACTTCACCGAGCATGTCATCGATCTCGGCATCCGACAGATTGGCAAATTCCGGTGAAACGTACTCGCGAATCAGTTCTTGATAGGTGATTTCCGGATAGATTCCCGGCGATTCCAGGTAGTCTGCGAACACCGAAGTTGTCACGATTTGCTTACCCTGAGTTAGATTCACGGCAATCATTTGACGCGAGTACGTCCGCTGCCACTTGGTTGTCACGCCATGCGCATGCCGTGCCATCCTCAGAAAAAAACCGTCACGCCGGGCAGGTTGATGTTGACGGCCCGCAAATAAAGCTCGCGGCCAATGCAAAAATCTTTTTCCGTCTGGCGATGTCTCCCATCGCCGCGCGTGTGACATGGACTAATTTGTCCACGCCAAATCCTGAGCAAATCGCCAAATCGCGCGAGCGACCACCGGGGTCCCGCTCGCCGCGCGCTAGGACAGATTGATCCAGGTGAGACGATGAAATGTCCGGGCCGCCGCGGCGGGCCTGATTCATGGATCCAACATGCGAAAGCGGTCGGCATCGATTCCGTATTTCCGCATTAGCTCCCAAAAAGCGCGTCGGTTTTTTCCCGTTGCCTCGGCAGCTCGCGTGATGTTTCCACTGTAGGCACGGAGAGCGTTTTCAATGAAGTTTTTCTCAAATTCCGCAACGACTTGTGCTTTGGCCTCTTGGAACGAGAGGATGGGCTGATGACTTTGCGGCGTGTCGAATTGGATCGTTGGGGCTTGCATCGTGGGCTCGTCCGTGGACAAGACGACCGCCCGCTGCACAGTCTGTTCCAGTTCACGCACGTTGCCCGGCCACCGATGGTGCTGCAGTTTGAGCCGGGCTTGGGGCGAAAAGTCGCGGCATTGGGCCCCGAATGATTCCACATATTTGTGTAAGAAATGAAACGCCAACGGCATTATGTCCTCTTGCCGCTCGCGCAATGGAGGAAGCGCGATGGATATCGTATTGAGTCGATAGTACAGGTCCGAGCGAAGCCGACCTTCGTCGAGCAAGCGCCCGACGTCTGAATTGGTCGCCGCCAGGATGCGCACGTCGGCATTGCGCAAGCGACGGGTGCCCAGTGGCCGATACTCCTTTTCCTGAAGAAAACGCAACAACTTGACCTGGGCGGCCGGAGGAAAACAGTCGACCTCATCGATGAACAACGTGCCGCCTTCGGCCTCCGCGATCAGACCATCGCGCGAGGACGTTGCGCCGGTATAGGCCTCGCGCGAATGACCAAACAGTTCATTTTCAATCAAGTCGATGGGAATCGCGCCGCCGTTAATTGGCACAAACGGCTTGGAGTCCCGGTGGCTGAGGCGATGGATGGCCCGTGCGCAGACTTCCTTGCCGGTGCCGGTTTCGCCTGAAATAAACACGGAAACGTCGCATCGTGAAGCCTGCTCGGCGCGTTTCATTTCGCGCACGAAAATCGGGCTGCGACCAATCACCGGATCCAGTTCGCGTTGTGGTTCGCGTGCCGTTTCGCCGGGCGATGGGTGGCCGGACCGTTCCATGCACGACCACAGACGAGGCAAAATATCGGCCGTCGCTGACGGATTTAAAATGAAATCGGCCGCTCCCAATTTCAGCAAGTGAATCATTTGCCTCGAATCCGCCTGATCCGACACGACGAGAATGGGCGGTCCGGATGAAGTGGAATCCGATTGCAGCAAACGAGCGACCACCGATAATCGTTCAGCCGGCGCGACGATGATGACGGCCTGCTCGCTCGCCCCGTGGACGAATTTGAGAAATTGATCGGATAGGCTGTGTGAATCGCCCGCAAGTGTGGAGCATTTAATACGGAAACCTTCGCAATCGCACAGGAATTGCTCCACGCGCTGCATGAAATGCCCAGCGGATGGGAATCCGAGCAATAGTAAATTGCGAACGGTCACGACAATCGTCTCGCGTGAAGTGGTGCCGTGTTTTCGAATGATCGATCGCCGTTATCCCAAGCAACTCGAATGCCGAACGGCACGCGCGGCGGCCGCGGGTGAAACCCGGCGAGCCGTTTGCACGCTGCGGCCAGCGCGACACCGGCGGGGAGAGCCACCCGAATTAATGATCGCTAAAAAGATCCTTCCGGCTGCCGGCACGTTGGCGCGTCGTGCCAGGTTGCGATCACGGAATCTGCCCAACCGCGAGCCGTCCAGGAGAACGGTTGACAAGATTGGCGGCCCGCCCTGCCGACCACTGCGAGCTGCAATCCAATGAATCTAACGCTTCGCCACGCGGAGATCAAATAAATTTGTCAAAATTTGCAACGCCGCAAATCGCGCCATGCGCGAACACCATCACTAGCGATTTTGAGGTTCTAGAGGCCCAATTCGGGGGCGGGTTCCAATTGGAAATCGTACAAGTGGACTTGGTAAGGATCGTTGGTATCCACGTATTGAATCGTCGTTTCACGGCGAAACGTGCTGGCTGCGCCCACGATGCTCGTCGTTTTATGTCCGCCCGTCGTGTCGACGGCATTATCCAACCGGCGTCGAGGCGGGTTCGCAGCTGGTGGTGGATTTGGTCTGTTCAAACTCCATCGCCTCGTGACCAACCAGCGTGCACAGCCGGTTGCGACCCAGCTCCTTGGATCGATACAGCGCGCGATCGGCCCGCTCGTAAAGCGACAACGGTGTGTCCTCAGGCAAGACCACGGTGAGCCCCATGCTCAGCGTGACCACTGTCGATTCCATGTCGTTGCCCACGCTGAAATCTCGAAGTCCCATCTGCGAATGGATGCGCTCACCCACCGACCGGGCGCTTTCCTCGTTCAATCCCTTCAGAATAATCGCGAATTCATCGCCACCCAGTCGACCGACAAAGTCATCAGGCCGGACGCTGTCTTTCAAGGCACTGCTGACGCTGACCAACACCTGGTCCCCCGCCGTGTGCCCAAATGTGTCATTGATGCGCTTGAAATGATCGATGTCGATCAATACCAGCCCAAACTGCTTGCGCTTGGACTGAAAACGCGAAAGCATGAACTGCAACGTTTCCTCGTATGCTTTGCGATTGCCCAACGAACACAACACATCGGTGCGTGCCTCTTTGCGAGTGCGATCCAATTCCTGCGCTTGATACTCCATATCGTATCGAGTTTGAATCAAATCGTTTTCCAGCCGCCGGTTACTGGCAATGACCTTGGAGATGTTGGCCAGAAACACTTCCTGGATCTCCGCCATTTCCGAATCGGGAGTGACTTGCATCACCTCCTGGTGAACCGATTGCAACTCCGAGTTGTGAGTGTCGACGTCGACGTTGAGTTGCTCGGTGCTGGCCATCAGCGCTACCAGCGCTTCCAGCGTTTTCTCGCGGTCCTTCCGCAACTTTTTCGGCTCGTAAAACAGCGTGTAGCCGCGGCCGATAAAGAATCCACAGACGATCCCCACGCCGACAGCGGCAATGGACCAACCACCGACCACAATCCAACTAGATAGTTCGTAACCAAACATGACAGCTTTTTAAATTGGCTTGTTTCGCGCTGAAGCGGATGGCAACCGGCAAACGCGAAATGGGCAGAAATGCCAATACGAAATGATACGTCGCGATTAGCGACCGGCGCGACCCTTTACGGCGTTCGTCACGCGTGACCGTCGACGGCTTGTTCCGGTTATTCGGATAAAACGGTACCAGCCCCCCCAAATACCAATGGCCGGCAAGCAAACCGCGAACACCCACCGCCGTTCAACTGGTAGGGGATTCGTCTGGCAGGCTGGGCAGAACCGGCGCGTCCAGCGCCGCATGGTTGGGACGGACCGCCACCGAACGGAAACCCATCTCGCGCGCTTCAACCTCCATCGCCGGAACCCGCGCCAATAACAATAGCGTCAAGCAGCGAAGGGCCGATGACAGGCCGAACGCCAGCAAATAACCTGTGTAACTCGCCTGGCTGGCATACAAAATCGCGCCGCCCAACAGCGCGCCGCCCACGAATGCCAGCGTGTTGATCAGGTTGTATAGGGTCAGCACGCTGGTCCGCACTTCCTTGGCGATCGATTCAAAGAACAACAGAAAAAACGCCAGCTCATAAGCGGCCCAGGCCGCTCCGCTGATCAACTGCACCACCATCAACCAGCCAAGTTGTTGCGACACCAACCAGCAGGCACTTGTCGGAACGATCCCAATACCGCCAATCCACAGCAACCGACGGGCGCCGATCCGCCGCGCCACGCGACCCCAGATCGGCAGCGCGAATGCTTTGGAAAGAAACGACATGGAGATCAACATCACAAACTGGTCATAGCGGAAGTGCAGTTTCTCAAACATGAATGGTGTGAAGTACGGACCCGCCATTTGCACCGCTGCCTGGACCGCAAACAGATAAACCAGCAGTCGCCCGCCGCTGTGCCGCCTCAGCTGCGCCAACAACTCGCGCCAGGGAACCGGTCGCATGTTGGGGGGGATCGGTGTCGGTTCACTTTGCACGGCCAGCACGGTTGCCGAAACCAGCCGGCACAATCCGGCGCCGGCAAACAACATGGCAAACGCCCGCATCAATTGATCCTGGGTCCCGGCGCTTTGCAGCATCAGGCCACCGGCCAGAAACCCAAGAAACACGGCGGCCTGCTGGCCCCGGGTGCGAAAGGCAAAAAACCGCGGGCGAACCGGGGGCGGAACGATGGTGCCGATCCAAGTATTCCAGGCCGGGCCGGTCGCCAAACCGGTACCCCAATAAACGGCCGCTACCGCCAGCACGGCCGGGGCGCTGATGGCGCCACAATAGGCGGCCAGTATTAATGGAACAAAGGTCAAGGCCTGAGCCACCGCGCAGCTGACCACCCACCGTTTGTGCGAGCCTAATAAATGAACCGCCGCTGGCGAAACGGTCTGCATGATGCCGCCGGCCACCATCGGCAAGCTGGCGACCAAGCCGGCCGTCAATTCGCCGAGCCCCACCGCCAGCACAAAGGCCGGCAAGTAGGTTTCGCCCAGCCCCACCATGCCGCCAAACGCCGCGCCGTCAAACAAACTGGCACGCAGGTTAGCTCGCAACGATCCGAACGGTTTTTTCGATACGGGCATGGGTCGGCTTGGCAAGTTGGCGACGCGAGCGTCAAATCGTATCACGAACCTTTGCCGGACGGAACATTATCCGGTGCCGACCAAAAAAAACGCTGTCAACAATCGAGTCCAGTTGCGGTTACGTATCGCGGAATCAATTATTAGTGAGCAGACTCATGCACGCCCAGCGAATAACGCCACGCCCCGGACAAGAATCCGTATGGGATTATCCGCGGCCGCCGCGTGTGGAACCGATCGATCATCACATTCAAATTGTGTTCGACGACCGCACGATTGCCGACACCCGACATGCGTTGCGTGTGCTGGAGACCAGCCACCCACCGGTATACTATTTACCTCCACAGGATGTTTGCGTGGATTTCTTGCGCGAATGCAAAGGCCACAGCTGGTGCGAGTGGAAAGGCGCGGCGCGGTATTACTCGTTGGCGGTGGGAGATCGCGTGGCGGAAAAAGCTGCTTGGAGCTATCCCAATCCGACGCCGGCCTTTGCGGCGATTCAATCGCACTTGGCGTTTTACGCGCATTTAATGGACGCTTGTTACGTCGACGGCCAGCTTGCCGAGCCGCAGCCCGGCAATTTCTACGGCGGTTGGATCACGCCCGACATTGTCGGCCCCTTCAAAGGCATACCCGGCTCGGCGGGCTGGTAACCATTTACTTCATATTGTCTAACCGCTGCGCCAACCGAGTGCCCGTCATGTGACCAATCCGGTGAGGGCAAATTAACGACGGGTTAAAGAATCCGTCTCTGTAGCCGTTTTTTTTGACAGTGGGGAAATCCTTGGGCACCAGTTTGCCATTACATTCTTATCCGGCTAGACTTCGCTAATGCCCGTAGTAACAGCCGCGAAGCATGCTTTTTCCAATAGGTTCGATTTTTAGTTCGAGCACAAAGGTGCGGTATCTGTCGCCATCTTTTTCCAACATGCCGACTCCCCAAACCTCGGTGGGAGAATTGCAAATAGGACTTCGATTGTGAGATTTCGCCATGAACATCTCTTGCCCCTTCTGCGGAAAGACTTACAAGTTATCGGCCGAAAAAATGGCGCGGCTTTCCGGGCGCCTTACCCAGTGCTCCGCGTGCCACAAGCGGTTTCGCGTCGGCGAAAAAAAAACGAGCGATTCCGCTGAGCGGGAGCCGGACGTTCAATCGGCACCTCCACCAGCTCGAACGCCTCCGCCGTTGGAGACTGACCGACGTTCCCAACCTGTGATTCAGATTGACCCTCAATCTCGCGTGGCGAAAAGTCAGTCATCTCTCAAGCCAAACAAACGACCCGCCAGCCATCAACGATTCGTGTTTGGTCTGGCCGTGGTGGTAGTTTTGCTGGCAATGACGGTGGTGGCCGCATTAGTCGTTGTCCAATTCGGATCCGGCGACACCCAGCGTGTCGCCCATATTTTTCTGAAAGCCGATGAGAAATTTGATGTTTCGGGGATCCAGCTGAATGGCGCCCGCACTACCTACACCGATCATGGCAAATACTTGCAAATCGAATTGGAGGAGGGTGAGAACGAGATTCACATTGCGCGAAACGGTTTTTGGCCCTATCGCGAAGTGGTCGCATCCACGACTGATCAGCCGGTCGTTGTGATCCCTGAATGGCGAGCAAGACCGGACGCTTTGGGGCAGCAACAACAACCTGTGGCGAACCAGGTCGATCCACAAAACGTGGTGAGTAATGACCCGCCCCGTGATCAGCCCGATGGATTGGCGGTCAACAATGGTTTGGCGGCCGGGAATGAGCTGGTCGATCCGTTTATCGAATGGTACCAGGATTTGGATCAAGCCAAGCGGGCGGCCCGCGAACAGGGCAAGTACATCTTGATCTATTTCGACGGCTCGGACTGGTGTCCGCACTGCGAAACATTCAACCAAACGTT
>JBFILF010000150.1:0-10768 GCA_041599835.1 Pirellulaceae bacterium | reverse complement strand
CGCCAGTAACAAGCCGCACAATGCTCGCGCAATGGACGTCGCACACCTTTTTGACCGTCTTCATCCTACGCCCGCCGCGCAGCGACCACCGTCTCTTCTGTCGACATCTGACTAGGTTGGATGAAGGATAAGCGCACTCGCCCCCATCCTTGACCCGTGCATTTTTGGTCAATAGCGTGGGACCCGCTCGTCGATTTCCAGCGACCAGCGGTCAATGCCGCCGGACATGCTTTGTGCATAAGGAAAACCCTGCTCGCGCAGCCAGGTCACGACCTGCAAACTGCGTTTACCGTGATGGCAATGCACTATGATCGGCCGCTCGCGCCAGGACCCCAGCGAACCGACCTCGGCCGGCAGTTGTCGCATCGGAATCAGCCGCGCGCCGTCGATCCGGCAATATTCGTGCTCATGCGGCTGGCGACAGTCGACCAACAGCACTTCGTCAGGCCCCTCCACCAACTGCTTGGCGTGTGCCACTTCGATTTCCAGCGGTATCGGTTCGGTCATCAGGCTTCCAGAATCATGAAACTCGTCGTCTGTCTATGCGACGCGCCATTCAAAACTACAATTTGATTCAACGACGTTCAAGCCAACCGGCAAGCCGTTTCGCCGTCTACTTTATTTCGTCCTTTTATCACCGCGCCGCGTTTTTGCCTCCCATGCTGAGTCCCCGTGAATTCGCCGTTGACGTCACCCAGCGGTTGCAGGCCGCCGGATTTGTCGCCTATTGGGCAGGCGGATGCGTTCGCGATCAACTGATGGACGTCGAACCGAAAGATTACGACGTGGCCACCAGCGCCAAGCCGGACGAGATTCGCGATCTGTTCGGCCGGCGGCGCACGTTGGCCATCGGCGCTTCGTTCGGCGTGATCACCGTGTTGGGACCGCGATCGGCGGGCAGCATCGAAGTAGCCACCTTTCGCCAAGACGACAACTACAGCGACGGGCGACACCCCGACCGCGTGACCTTCAGCAACGCCGAGCAGGACGCCCGCCGCCGCGACTTTACCGTAAATGGCCTATTCTACGATCCGATGGCCGACCAAGTCATCGACTACGTAGGCGGCCAAGCCGATTTGAAGGCGCGGCTGATTCGCGCCATCGGCGATCCGAACGATCGATTCGATGAAGACAAATTGCGCCTGCTGCGGGCCGTCCGATTTGCCTCGACGCTTCAATTCGAATTGGACCCGGACACGCAATCGGTGATTCGCCAACACGCGCCGGAAGTGATCATCGTCAGTGCCGAACGAATCGCCGGCGAACTGCAGCTGATGCTGGAAAACCGTAATGGCAGTCGGGCAGTGCGGCTGTTGTACGAGTTGGAATTGCTGCGCCAGCTTTTGCCCGAATCCACCAGATTCGAACAGGACGAGACAAAACTGGACCGCACGCTTGCCGCATTCGAGCGGTTGGCGACACCCAACTTTGCCGTGTCATTGGCGACACTGCTACACGAAATCGCCGGGCACGATGAGGTCGATGAAATTTGCCAGCGGTGGCGACTGCCACATCAGGTCACGCAAACCGTGCAATGGATCCTTCGATTCATGCCGCACATTCGTCGAGCCACCGAGCTGCGCTGGTCCGAATTGCAGCCGCTGTTGATCGATCCCCGCATCGAAGATTTGCTGGCGTTCGCCGAGGCCAACCTGGCGAATGATCAGGCCAATCGATCGATCGAAATCTGTCGCCAGCGATTGGCTTGGCCGACGGGCCAACTGGATCCGGAGCCGCTGATCACGGGTAACGACCTGATTGATCAAGGATACACACCGGGTCCGACATATTCACTGGCTTTGGCGGCCGCCCGCCAGGCCCAGCTGGATGGCGAAATCAAAACAAAGGCGCAGGCGCTCAATTTGGCTCGTAAGATCTTTAGCGAATCCGGCAACAGTTCGTCCTAGCCGCTGGTTGCCACCGACGCCGGCGACCTATCTAATTGCCTTCGATCCGAATGTTTCAATTTCTCTTCGTGCAGATTGACTATGAATCAAATGATCAAATCACCCGTTATGGCAACGATGGGAATCGTTTGTTGTTGGTTATCGGTTGGGTTGCTCGCGGCCGACGATTGGCCGAGGTGGATGGGACCGATGATGGATGGCGTGTGGCGCGAAACGGGCATGATCGACCAATTCGAAGAGAGTGGGCCCAAGATTTCGTGGCGGCAAGAAATTGGCGCAGGGTACTCGGGTCCGTCGGTCGCCGATGGCCGGCTGTTTGTCATGGACCGGATCCAGGACGAAGGCAAAGGGTCCGAAGTCGAAAATGCGATTCGCCAGGCCGGTGAGATTCCGGGCATCGAACGCGTCTTATGCATCGACACTGCCAGCGGAGAAATTCTGTGGAGCCATCAGTACGATTGCCCATACAAAATCGCTTATCCGACCGGACCGCGTTGCACGCCAACCGTGGACGGCGATCACGTGTACTGCCTGGGCGCAATGGGTCACCTGATGTGTCTGCGGGTTGAGACGGGCGAAGTGGCATGGGAAATCCAGCTGGCCGACTCATATGAAACCAAACCGCCCGTGTGGGGATACGCTTCGCACCCGCTGGTCGAGGGCGACAAACTGTTGGTCCCGGTCGGCGGCGACGGCAGTGGCCTGGTGGCGTTTGACAAAATGACCGGCCGGGAATTGTGGCGCGCCGTGACCACGCTGGACGTTGCCTACGCGCCGTTGGTCATGATGCGACACGAACAACTGCAACCACAGCTGATTTTCTGGCATGCCGATGGAGTCACGTCGCTCGATCCCGAAACGGGTACCGAACATTGGTCGGTGGTATTTCCCAAAGAACGAAACATGTCGCAGACATCGATTGCCACGCCGCGAATTGTCGGCAATCGGCTGCTCATCAGCGAATTCTACAAAGGCTCGTTGTTGCTGGAGGTGGGATTTGATCCACCGTCGGTCAGCGAGATTTGGCGCAGCTACGAAACGGACCCGCGTCATGAATCCGGACTCAACTCGATGATGACAACCCCGGTGATCAAGGACGGACACGTTTACGGAGTTGCCTATGACGGTCGCGGCAAAGGACTATTTCGTTGCCTCGAACTTCAATCCGGCGAAATGAAATGGTCGAAAAACGATTGGTTGGGCGCAGAACCAGTGACGTTCGCCACCTGTTTCATCGTCGAGAACGAAGACAAATATTTCATGTTTGACGATTTGGGCGAACTGATTATCGCCCGGCTTTCTCCCAGTGGATACGAGGAACTGGACCGGGGCAAGATTCTGGATCCGACGGGCGTGGCCCGCGGCCGAAAAGTGGTGTGGTCTCATCCAGCATTTGCCAACGGCAAAATGTTCGCGCGCAACGACAAAGAGATCGTGTGCGTGGACTTGAAGAAGCATTGAACGGATCGAGACCGGTTACAAACCGCCAAACATGGCGGCTAGCGCGACGCTTAACGTTAAATCGGCCTCGGCAGTACTGCGAGTGGGCTGCAACGAAGCGACAATGTGCTCTTCGATGGACGGGACGCCGGCCACCGGCTCTCGGTCGCCAGGGGCCTGAATGATTTGTGTCAGCTCGCTGGCGTCCAGCCAAACTAAATTGCAGCTCGCGCATGAATCGATTACCACATTGCCCGGTCCACCATACGCGTGAGTTTCCATCGGTTGCAAACAAGCCGGGCAATGACAGGCCACATGCAACTCGTCCGGATTGATCGGTGCGGTATCGATGTCTTCTCCGCTGTAAGCGCCTCGCAACACTCGAACCAATGTCGCCAGCACGCTGGATTGGGCCAAACAACCGTGGCACGCCATGCATGCGGCCAGTTTGGAACCCGCCAGCATTCCGATTCTAAGCTGTTGGTCTGCACATCGTGGACACCCGACATCGACTTGCCGCTCCAGCATATTGATGCCGTCAATGGAATATGACTCGCGATCGGACGATGGATGATTGGCGTCCGGTTTCAGATTCATTGTTTGGTCACCTGTTCGATTGGGAAACGACGTGTCGACGCTTTACGTATTATTTCGGCTGTGCGCACAAATCTTGGCCAGCACATGAAGAATAAATCAAATAAGCGCATAAAAAAAGCTCTCGGAAACGCCGGGTTCCAGGGGGGCGTTGGAACACCATTGTAATCCCGAGAGCGATTGGACGGTGATTCAGAAACTTCCGTGTTCTGATCTGCCATTCATCTGCTGAATCATGCGCTGAACCTGGCGGAATCGCCTCCTTGCAAATCCATCAGTGTCGATGTCCCAAAGTGGTTGCTGGGGACATGGTCGAACAACACGATCCAACTCAAAAATTGATTCGAAGTTGATCGACCTGATTCGAGCGTGGTGCGAAGATTAGGGAATCGGCTATTAAGGGTCAATACTGTTTTCAAACGGAGTCGGGCTCAAAAGTATTCTGCAATTTGAAACGCTATCATCACGATGAAAACAGCGGAAATAGTTAAATCGCGAAGCGGCGAAATGGGTACGTGTGCCGGGGGCACCGACCACGTGCTTTCGTCCCGACGGGACTGAATTAAAGGATTTTTCCAACTGAATTCCCGGTTGGTAATCGCACAAGTCGGCAATGGAAGCCGCGCACGTGCAATTGGTTCCCTGGCTTGATTGACCGAGGCTGTGCCATTTTTCCGGTGCTTTGGCGCAACGCCTGGCCCAATGCTTGTTGCTTTTTTGCAACATGGCTAATCCGATTTGCCGTATTCGTGGCGAATTCGCGTACCAAATCGGTTGGAACACGCTTTGCGTCTCCGGGCCTCTTGTACTTTTCGTCTGTGCGCGAACCGCTCGATCTTGATTCCGCTGAACGATGTCTAAAAACCACAAATCCAAACGAATCGTGGAACTTGATTCGTTGCGTGCCTTGGCCGCACTCAATCTTGTCTTGTTCCACTTTACCCACGTGTACGCCGTGAAATATGGCTACACCAGCGAGTTGGGTTTTGAGATGCCGTACGGAAAATATGGCGTGCAGCTGTTTTTTATGCTGAGCGGGTTTGTCAACGCCATGACATTGCTGAAGAAGCGCCAAACCGCTGATTTCCTGGCCGGCCGCTTGATTCGGATTTGTCCCACGTTTTGGTGCGTCGTGTTGTTGAACTTAGCACTGGTTGCCTGTGCACCGCTTACCGGCACGGTGTGGGCCGAGGGCCAGGTGGCCGCCAATTTCACGGTCATGCCCAATCTGTTCGGTTACGAGTGCATGGAACCAGTGACGTGGACGCTGCAAGTGGAGATGTTGTTTTACGGATTGCTGTTGCTGCTGTTCATGTGCGGCGCACTCGATCGGCCGTTCCGCGTGATGATGTATTGCCTGTCGCTGTCGCTCGTTACCTGCGGCGCGATTAATTACTTGCACACGACGAGTCATCACGCCGGGATACTGGCGTGGATGGAGCAGTTTCGCGAACTGATGATTCTCGAGTATTTGCCATTGTTTGTAATGGGAATCCTGCTCAACGAAATCAAAAATCGCCGCGGAAGCACCTGGGTTAACGCGGGCGGAATTCTGGCTAGCGCCGTCGTTTTTCACGTCATCGATCGGCACGATCACAATCCGCTGGCCACCGCGTTGTTGTTCACGTTGTTGGCATTTAGCGCGTACGGCCGAGTTCCGGTGCTGCGACTGAAACCGCTGGTGTTCATCAGCACGATTTCGTATGCCCTGTATTTGGTGCACAACAATTTGGGCTGCGTGTTCATATATCAGTTGAACCAGGCCGGCATTTCGCCGCTGGTTGCCATGATCCTCGGCATCATTTTCGTGATCGCCGTTTCTGCCGCGATCACATTTTGGATGGAACAACCGCTAACTCGCGCGCTCCGCCAGCGATGGAGTGTGCACAGCCGGCGGCGGGCTGACAGGCGGGCCGCCAAAGAGGCGACCGCAATTGCTTAAGCGCCGACCACGCCCAAAACGGTGAAATCACTCTTCCGAATTGGCACTTTTTAGATTCATCACACTTGATAAACATGCAAACATCAAACATTAAGATTATCGATTCGATCGAAGAATTCGCCGCCTGCGCTGAGCCGTGGAACGAACTGGCCGGAAACCGCACCTTTCATCGCTGGGAATGGATGTTCAGCTGGTGGGAAGCGTTTCAAGACCAAGGCCAATTGGCCACGGTCGTGAGCCTGGATTCCCGTCAACGCTGGAACGGTTTGGCGCCGTGGTATGTGACGGCGTCGCCCACCCGGGGACGTGAAGTTAAAACGCTGGCCGACGGCAACGCCTGTTCTGACTATGTGAGCCTGGCAATTCGTCCCGGATTTGAAAAACAGGTGACCGAATCTTTTGCTGACGTGATCGCCGGCAGCTTAAGCGTGTCGCCGGCGCTAAACAACGTCGACGTATTTCAATTCGAAGGGCACACCGCCAACGACCCAACGATCGACGCTTTGCTGGACCATCTGAGCCAACGATCGGTCAATGTGGAAACCGAGGAAATGGCAGCTTGCTGGCAATCGGCATTGTCCCAATCCTGGGAGGAATTCCAACAGAAGCTGCACAAATCCTTTCGGCGCAAAGCCAAAAAGGCAGCCAAACGGTTACACGAGCCAGATTTCGAGGCGACGATCGTCGACGACCCCCATTCGATAGAGGAAATGTGGCGGACGTTTGTCCAGTTGCATCAACAGCGGCGGGCCGGGCTGGGACAAGTCGGCTGCTTTGCCGATCCCCGATTCGAGCAATTTCTTCGGCGTGCAACGTTGCGGCTCGCCGACCAACGACTTGCTCGGATCAATCTCGTGTCGTATCAAAACCAGCCGATGACGGCAAATCTAGAGTTTGACGCCGGGGATTGTGTGGCGATGTATCAAACCGGCATGGACCCGGAGTACCTGGCACTGGAACCTGGCCACATCAATTTCACGATGGCCATTCAAAACGCCATCCAACGAGGATTCAGGCAGTTTGATTTTCTGCGGGGAGACGAACCATATAAATCCCGCTGGAATGCTGAGCGAATTTCCTTGTATCGGACTCGGATTGTGCCCCGCCGCTGGAAACCCATGTTGCGTCACGGCATCTGGTCGGCCGGCAAAAATGTCAAACACTGGTCCAAATCGATTGCAAAACAAATCAAGTCGTAACCAACAGGCGCATCATTTATGGCTATGCTTTGTCAACACCCTGCGATAAACGAAACGAACAAACTCGAGTGCTGGGACGACCTATGGCGGCGCAGCGACGTGGCGCTGCCGACGTTGCGGCTGCAGGAACTCAATTTGTTTGCCGCGCAATTCTGCCAAGCGGGGTCACTGAACCGGCTCGAAGTGCGCCGCGAAGGCCGGCTGCTGGCCGGGTTGCCATTGCACAAAAGCCGAATGTGGCATGCGTTTAACGTTCACCGGTTGCCGGTTAATCCTTGGATGCCGTGTGGTGAACTGTTGGTGGATCCCGCCGCCGGGGACGATGTGTATTTTGATTTGGCCCATAGGTTAAAGGCACTGCGGGGCTCGTTCGTTGTGGCCGAGTGGGTCTATGATTCGGAAACCTGGCGCCGGTTAAGGCGGGCATTGCACGATGTTGGGTGCTGCGTGTTCAGCCAGCGGCAATTTGACGTGGGCTTGATCAACACAACGGGCGATTGGGAATCCTATTGGTCCAGCCGCTCCAAAAATCACCGGAAGAGCGTGCGGGCCAATGATCGCCGCCTTCGCAAATTGGGCGAGGTCACATTTGTGCGGCAACGCGATTTCGCACCCGGACAGCTACGAAACCAGTTGCGGCAGGCATTCGACATCGAACATCGCAGCTGGAAAGGCCAACAGGGATCGTCGGTGCTCGCGACACCGGGCATGTTCGAGTTTTATTGTGCCGGTGCCGAATCGATGGCGGCATCGGGCATGTTGGAATTGCACTGGCTGCAGCTCGATGGCCAAAACATTGCTTTCGAAATGGGTTACCTTGCCAAGGGTATTTTTCATTCGCACAAAGTTGGATTTGATCCAGCGTATGCCAAATTCGGACCCGGCCATTTGCTGATGCGCTGGCAACTGGAACACTTGTTCGATCAGCCCGAAGTGCAACACGTCGACACGATGAGTGAAATGACCGCGGCGACGCGCAAATGGGTTACCGATTCGCGACCCCGATACCGCCACTTGATTTCGACCGGCGGTTCACTGGCAAACCTGATGGTGCGGGCCATCTCAACGGTGAAACCGCTCGCGAAGCGTTACCTTAAGCAAATAAAGGTTGGCAGCCAAAAAGCCGATGCTCATTAAATCAATTGATCAAACAGGGCATCCAGCAAATCCATTTTTGATTGCAGCCCTGAGTGATCGAGCGACGCATCCTGATAATCGCCAAAGTAATATTGCCAACTCGTCGAAAAGTCCTCGTGGGGATTGCTCCGCCCATAATCTTCGGCAAACTCGGCTGTGCTGAGATACCACCACTGGCCATCGAGTGACTGCGTGTATCCCGGGCCAGGATCGTCAGGCTGCCATTGGCTAATGCTCATAAAGCTGTCCCACAGCCCCTGCAGGTTGTCCAGCGCGCTAGTCATCTCCAGTTCGCTGTCCCAGTTGTGTCCTATCTCGTGGATCACGACCGCTTGAAACGCGTCATTGTAAAACGGAATGCTTTCGTCCCAGTCGGCAATTTGAATTTCACGATGATAGGTGTACGTTGTGTCGCATCCAGTCACGTCGCAAGTCGTCTCAGAATACCAGCTCAGGTAATTGATGCCGGCCGCCCCACCCAAGTATTCGTATTTGTAGAAAGTCAACGGGTCGGTTGTCAGCGGATCACGCATTAACGCTGCATTTCCGGTCCGTTGATAGAGTTGTTGAAATGCCTTGTCGACGACTTCGATCTCAACGTCGTTCCAATTGCTGGTTACGTCCTCAAATACCAGCACCGCGTCCTCGGCAATCGGGTCCACGGCCAGGTCGCCGTTTCGTACCAGAAATCGATCTTGATCAGCATTTCCGACCAATGTGTCGTTCTCGGCGGCCGCCCCGCCAAACAGCGAGTCGTCCCCAGAACCACCGTACATCGCGTCTTGACCGGCATCGCCCCTTAGCCAGTCGTGGCCGGAATGGCCATTGATATAGTCATCGCCCGCGCCGCCGTTTATTCGATCGTCGCCGCCTTGGCCCGTTGCCACGTCATTGCCGTCGCCGGCCAAAATCACGTCGTCATCGGCCTGCCCATAGATCAAATCGTCGTCGGCACCGCCAACCAACAGGTCGTTTCCGATATAGCCGAACATGCGATCGGCGCCCGACTGACCGAACATCACGTCGTCGGCCTGATCGCCCATCATGTAATCGTCTCCCGCGCCGCCGTACAACCAATCGGCGTCGGGTCCGCCGCGAACGCGGTCGCCGCCAGATTGACCGTGCAGCTCGTCGGATCCGTGCTGGCCATACAGTTGGTCGTCGCCGTCGCCGCCGTACAGCAGATCATTGCCGGAAAACCCCGACAAATAGTCAACGCCGTCGCCGCCAAACAACTGATCGTCATGATGGCCACCGGCCAGGTAGTCATCGCCGACGTGACCGCGAAGCACATCATCCCCAGTGCCCCCATACAGGTCATCGTGGCCACCGTGGCCCTCCAAGATGTCGTTGCCGCCGCCGCCGAACAGCTCGTCGTTTCCAGCGCCGCCCCTCACTTCGTCATTTCCGCCACCGGCGGCCAGGTAATCCCAACCAGCATTGCCTTGCAGAAAATCATTTCCGTCACCGCCGTAGAAACGATCGGTCGCGGTGCCGCCAACCAACACATCGTTACCCTTGTGTCCGCGAGCGATGCTGGGCAGGTTGGTGTAGTTTTCAAACGTGTCGTTGCCGTTGCGGCCCAAAAATGAAATCGACGAAACATCGGACGTCGAAAACTGGCGAATCTCGACGCCGACGATTTCTGCTTGGATTAATCCGTTGCCCAGATCACTGACCTGCGCCAACTCGTCAGCGGCTGTGCCGTCGAGTGTTAGCAGGCCGCTGGCAATATCCAAACTGATGGTTGCCGCAAGCACTCGGCGAGGTTCGAGGACTTCGAAGCGCAGCGATGGTGCATGAGGATGCCGCCGTCTTTCGGCAGGCGTTCCGAAACACCTTGCGAGAATTCTTGCGATCACGCCGTTGCCTGTTTGAACTCGAATGCTTCGTCATGATGAATGAACAGTGCCATCGAAACACTACTACCAATTCATCATCGGCGTGAACTTAATTCGTGAAAATTAGCGGTCGTTGAAGGTCGGCGACATTGTTGCGGAAGGGCATCAATGCGGCACTAACCGCGTGCCGGCAAGTTGATCGGGTATTCCGCGCTGCGGATGACGTACCGCATACAATGCGCCGGCATAGATTAAAAGATTGCAAAAAATAATCACAACGATGAATGTCACAGCGGAACTGAACAGGCTAACGTCCGCCTTTTCACCATTTTGCGTGAGACGCACCATGTCGATGGAAATGACCACCAACGGCGCCACGCACACCATGTAGACAGCAAACGGGAACCAGGCCACCAGATTGCGAAACCCGCTGCGCCAGCGCGAGGCCAATCGGCCATGCTGATTCTGCACGTCAATGCCCATGAAACGAAACACAGGGCCGCCGCGCAGCCAATAACCCAATCCGAAAAACACGCCGCACAGCACCACCAACGGCAACACCATTTTCCATGCCGGCCACCAGCCTAAATTTCGAAAATAGAAAAACAGTGTCAAAAAGGCGATGGCGGAGTAGCCGATCCATTCGATGCCGATCGTGGCTCCCAGCACGCCCAGTCGCACATTTCGTTTTACCGACGCCGTCCGATG
>JBFILF010000149.1:0-10796 GCA_041599835.1 Pirellulaceae bacterium | reverse complement strand
GATTCAGCTGCCCGCCAGCACCAACGTCACGGCTTACGCGCAGCCCAAGTTTATTAGAAATCGCAACAGCGGCAAGTATAAAAAATCAGCCGTTGATGCATCGCGGCAACGTCCCTATCGGCAACGTCCCTATCGGCAACGTCAAGACGGCGCTCAACCGAAAACATTGGATGTCCCTTATCACCTCAAGGACAAAGGACGATACCAATATGCTTAACGCAAAATTGGTGGTGGTTGGCGGTGATGCCAAGACTGCGGAAATAAACTTGAACTTACCGACCATCATCGGACGAGGACGCGAGGTCGGCTTGAGCTTACCGCACCCGTTGGTCAGCCGTCAGCATTGCGAGCTGTTCGAACGTGAGGGAAGACTGGTCGTCCGCGATCTGAAATCGCTTAATGGAACGTATCTCGACAATCGACGGATTGATCGAACCGAGGTCATCAAACCGGACCAGTTACTGACGATCGGCAATGTGACCTTTCGAGCTATTTACCGGGTGGGCGATCAAGTCGAAACGGAAACAGCGGCGCGGAGCCCGGCGGAAACCGTATTTGAATCTTCCGGCGCGAGTGTAATTGATATCGATGAAGTTGCGGCGGCGGACGCCGACAGCCAGATTGACGGCGACCAGCCCGATTCGATTCACTCCCGTCCCACGCAACCAGGAAAGCCGCAACAGCATGATCCGGCAGCCGTCCATCCCGACGCCGCTGCGGTTGATGCGCAAGACGGCGATGACTTGGCCCACGGCGATCATGATGCGATATCGGATCATCACGCCCCGGCGACCGCGGGTCCCCAGCATTCGGTGTGTGCTGCCATGATTGACGCCGGTGCCGCTGCTTCACCGGTTGACGCAACGCTCAGCGAACTGCATGGACAATTGCCCCAGCCGGGGCCGCTGGCCAGCAACATCCAAGACGTGACGGCTCGGCAGAACGATCCGGCATCGCCAAGCGCGGGCGATTCGTTTGCCGGCATCGAAGCCGACGACCCGGAAGCGCAACAGGTCAATCCGGAAGAATCGGCGCTGGGTTCCTTTATTCGAAAATTGCCTCGATAATAGGCGGATTGGGTTATTCGCCGCTTCCGCTTGATTGTCGATGAAACCACCTTCCGAAATCGACCAGCTGCTCATCGAACGGATTCGCGGGGGCGATATGGACGCCTGGAACCAATTGATTGCGCGATACGAAGGGCGGCTGCTGGCGTTTGTGGAAAACCGCTTGACGAATCGATCGGCTAGTGAAGACATTGTGCAGGAAACCCTGGTTGGCTTTCTCAACAGCCTGCCCAACTACGATGGTCGCCGCTCGTTGGAATCGTACTTGTTTTCGATCTGTGCCTACAAGCTAACCGACTATCTGCGGCGGGAGGGCCGCCGCCCGTCGATTCCTATTTCGTCTGGATCGGATACCAGCGGCGACTGGCAGATTGTGGGTCGCGCCCGGGCCGCCAGCAGCATTGCCCGCAGCACGGAGCGACGAAAGATCGAAGAAGATGCCGTGCTGGAGGCGCTGGAACAACAGATCGCTCGCTGGCAGGAACGCGGCGATTGGCTCAAGTTGAAATGCATCGAGTTGCTCATCGTGCGCGGGCTGCAGAACAAACAGGTCGCCAAGAAGTTGGATATCACCGAACAACAAGTCGCCAACTTCAAATTCGACTTTCTGTCACGCCTGAGGACCTTGATCAAGCGCCAAGGTCTGTCGCCCGACGTGTTTCCGGAAGTTTACGACGAGTAACCTCGCTGCAATTCATCGACCACGAAATCCATCAGCTGTTTCGCCTGCTCGCCGCTCATCTGAATCGGATCATAGTGGAGCGTGAGTTTTTGCTGGCCGGCATACCGCACGGCGGCAAATCCCACGGCGGTCAGTGGTCGCAGCGGCACGATCAAGTCGATGTCCTCAATAATCAGGTTGCCCGCCACCAGTTTTCCATCCCGCCGCGGCAATTTGACGCGGTCCAGCGGTGAGCCGAGATTGGTCAATACGCTGGTGGCACGGCAGACCTTTTTGCGGGTCGAACGCCTAATCAATCCGGGAACCACCGACATGCAGCGCACGATCAGCAAAAAGGTCTTTTCCAAATTCCATTTGCGGATGTTGCCCAATTCGTAATTCAGCCCCCAAATCATGCCGTCGGGATCGGCAAAATCCCGGTCAGTCCGGTCCAGTTGCACGATGCTGGCCCGATTGGCAGCGGGCATCCGCCGATCGGCGTAATCGCGGATGTTGATGGGGATCATCAACCGCAACCACTGGCCCTCCTGGTGCCGGCCGGCTGCTTTGAGAAATCCGTGGATGCCCAAGAATACGGAACGAACCAGGAACTCGTTGACCGTCGCGCCGGCTGACCTGGCGTCCTGTTGCAGGCGTCGCAAAGCGTCGGGACTGATGTCCCGCGACAGGTACTGGAAATCCCGTGACGCGTCTAACGGTTGCTCATCGCCTTGAGCGTTGCTTAGCGACGTGACCTCGCGCAATAAGAATTTACTGGCGCCCAGCATCGCGATCGGCTGGATCCACAGCTTGGCAATAAACTCGCGTGACAGCAGGCGCAAATGATTCCGGCGTGCCAATTGCCCAACATCCAGTTGGCGCAAACGGGGCCGCTCCGCGCCCGTGATGACCTGGTGGTAGGCGATCAGCCACTCGACAAGACATTGCAATCCGCCGACGCCGTCCACTGCTGCGTGTGGAATGCGGAAACTCAGCCGCGTGGTTTCGCCGTTGCTCTGCATCAACAAGCGGATGGCCGGGCCGTGCCAGAGATCGACGCTCCGCGGCGAATCGCTCGCTGCCTCGTCCATGGTTTCCCAGCGGAGCTGTTCGATTGACTGGTTATCCGCCACCCAGTACCTGCGACCCCAATGGCCTTTTTCCAATCGCGCGCAGGCCATCGGTTGACGCGGGGCGATCTGGCGGGCCGCCTGCATAGCGGCATCCAGGTCGAACGGCCCGGACACCGTCAACTCGCAACTAATAACGTTGGGCTGGTCCGGCCGATCGTCGATCAAATGATAGTGTTCGATCGAAGTTACGCGGCTCCGAAAATCCATACTCAAACGATCGCCATCAGCGAAGATTGAACCAAATTAAAGCTAACGTGATGGGGAGGGCCGACCGGTATCCAACGCTTTGATGCGGATGTTGCGAAACCACACTTCGTCACCGTGATCCTGCAAGCAAACGTGCCCGCGGGGGAGCGCGGCAAACCGGTCCCAATCCTTGAATTTGCTGTTGGCCACTCGATGATTCCAGTCGTCACTGCCAATTTCCGCCTCGACCACTTTTTCGCCGTTGAGCCAATGTTCCACGCGTTTGCCCCGCACGATGATCTTGGCCGTGTTCCACTGTCCCACGTCGCGCAGCACCGGATCGGTGACCGCGTACAAACCGTACAGTGCGGCGGCTGACGTTTTGGGATTCAATCCATTTGCATGTTTGGCATTATCGAGGATCTGGTATTCCGGGCCGCTCAAGTAGGGTGCCGCATCGCCCAACCCAACTTTGTACATCACGCCGCTGTTGGCACCCTCGGAAACTTTCCAGTCAAACCGCAACTCGAAATCGCCAAACTGGTCCCGCGTGATGATATCACCGCCGCCGCGGCCATTGAATTTCAGTGCCTCACCGACGATCGACCAGCCGGTCCCAATCTCCTCCTGCTGATAACCTCGCCACTTTTCCAGAGACGTGCCGTCGAACAGCACTTCAAATCCTTGCTCTTGAGCGATGGCAACGTTGCCGGCGATCACTACCATCAGCAATCCCATCGCCGAAATCAGAGTTTTTTTCATCAGCTTTGCTACCCGCATACTATTGATTGCCAGTCTTGCCACGCCGCTTAGTATAACCGAAAACCGGGCAACGTACCTTGACGCATCCTCTGGGTCATTAAGACTTGAACTGGAGGGCAGCCAACAAAACAGATGGCAAATTCCGTTCACTCATTGTCCGGCGATGGAACCCGCCGTCCGCCATATCCTCAATACTGACCGACGCCGCTCACTATGTCGCAGCCGTTCACACTGGTCCTCGGTACACACAACCAGAAAAAACGCCGTGAGCTAGAGATGTTGCTATCCGGGCTAAGCCTGATGGTTAAAACCCTGGATGATTTCGATCAGCCGCTGGCTGTGCCGGAAACCGGACACACGTTTGCCGAGAACGCGGCACTGAAGGCTACCGTCCAGGCCAAACACCTCAACCGGTGGGTGGTCGGTGAAGACAGCGGTTTGTCGGTAGAGGCGCTCAACGGCCAGCCGGGAGTGTATTCGTCCCGGTTTGCTGGCGAAACGGCCACAGACGAACAAAATAACCAAAAACTAGTGGCGCTGTTACGGGAGGTGCCCGTCGAAAAACGAGGCGCGATGTACACTTGTCACGTCAGTCTCAGCGACCCGAACCAAACCATTCGTATCGATGTCGAAGCCTATTGTCGGGGGAAAATCGTTTTGGAACCGCGCGGCACGGCCGGATTTGGCTATGACCCGCATTTTGAACTTATAGAATATCACCAGACGTTTGGAGAACTGGGCGATACGGTGAAATCGCTGCTCAGTCATCGTGCTCGTGCGATGCGGCAATTTCGAATTCAGCTCGTTGAACTGTTGAAACAACGTGACGCCAGCTAAAAACTTGACAGGCCCTGACATGCCCGAGACATTGCCCGAAGCACCGCCAGTTGAGCCCGAGACGGCCCCCGAACCGGTGCCGCAGCGGTCGCCGGAAAAAACGCCCCAGCCCCGTCCATTTGATCCCGACTGGCCCGATGACCGGCCGGAACCTCAACCCAAAGCGCAACCACTGAGCGAGCGGTCGACTTCGTGAATCCCTGGCATCAATGATTCACGTTACGAAGGATTTTACTTTGACGTTCTCTTCAAACTATTTGCGAGATGAGATCAACAAACGGTTAACGCTCAATTTGCTGATCCAGGGGGCGGCGACGCACACGTTTATGACGTCGCATCATCTGGTGAAATCCGATCTGGAAGCGATAAATCCCAAGTTGATCGGGCTGTATGACAAAATCACGGTGGGATCGTTCCTCGGCTATTGGATCGGCGACCTGGTGCTGTTTACCGGACGTCCCGGCAGATTTTGGACCACGACTCACAGGCCCGACCACCCGTTTCACCTACACCGATTTTTGGCCAGGCATGGCCGAGGTCTGGCCGACACCGCCAAACGCATGGCAGTTGACCGCGCCAAACAAAAAGGCATGTCGACGTTTCCCGGCGTTCATTACGGCCATGTCATTGGCACACTGATTCGGATCATGCAAGCTGAACGTGGCCACCTTCCACAGCTGCAACAGATTGCCAGACAGACCACGCATTCCATTTGGGGCATCGACATTGATCGGCTGGATGGAACGCTGACGACCCACGTCGAGTTTGGCAATTTGATGAAGCCGACGACGCTTTCTGGAAAAGTGTTACGACAAAGTGCCGTGGGTTATGGTGGCGTCGTGCGGGTCGGCGACCAATTTCACGTCGTTGCCAAGGCCTGGATTTGGCCTCTGTTGTCCCACGAACTGGTCAAAGGGACTGCTGAACTGGTTTGCCTGCATGGCCTGAATCGGATGGAAGATGAGGTTTACGAGCAAGTGATCGCGGCCGCGGACAAAATCGAATACGAAATTTGGTTGATGCAGGCCGGCTCGACGCTTTGGCGCAAGTTGTTGAAAGTCCTGCCACCGGGCAGCGAGTTGCCGTTCGTGCTGATGCAAATGGCGATGCTGGCCCCGCACAAGTTGGAGGAACTCATGTTTGAAATCGTGGAAAGCCCCCACTTGGCCACGTCATCCATCCGCCGCCTAGTTGGCTGACTAATAGCAAGAAACGCGAGCGAGTGGGGTACTCATCGTTTGAGACCGTGGAAAGCCGCGGCTGGCCAATTCGCTTTCTGGCAGAAAGAAAACACCTATTCGAAGCGCGAATGGGTGTCTGGCTATCTGCCACCGTCACTGCTTTATCAACTCGAAATCATCGAAATCGGCGGTGTCGTCAAACGAGCCCAATCCCACGCGGCCCCTGATAAACGTCTTATCGCGAGCTGTCATCGCCGCCTGGTCCATGTCGTCAAAATAAACTTTGATGTCACCCGATTGGGAATCTCGCACGATGCGAACATGATGCCACTGATCGTCCCACGGCGTTCCTTCGGTGGTGGTCAATGAGATCTTGGTCCGCGGTTTTTGATTGACAATAAAGATCTGATTGGCGTGGGGGTCGGCGCGTTTGCCCAGATGCACGTAATAGAATTCCGACGGACTTTGAAATCCGAAAAACAGGCAGACATCGCGATGATTGTAGTCTTCGTTGGTGCTACGTACCCGCACGTCAAGTTGAAAACTGCCGACATCGACATCTTTCAACAAGGCGATATGCAGTGGGCTGCGCACCGGCGGCTGGTAGCTGCTTTGCTTGCGGTGCAAGCTCAATACGCCATTTGAATCGACCTGCCGAAAGTCCCAGCACTCCGGGTCCATCATTTCCCATCGGTCGCTGGCGCCGGAAAAGTCGTAATGTATTCGTTCCGCTGCCGCCGCCTGTTGCTTTTGCTGGGCCGCAACCGATGCAACCATTGCCGGTACCATGGCAAACACGATCATGGCGGCGATCCATCGGCGGAAATTTAGAAACAAAGAATTCATGGTCAACACCCTTATTCACTCGTAACCACTTGGCATTACACCGGCAAACCCACCAAGTCACCGCGGCCAATTCGTCCTAGATCCGTCAGCCAACATTCGATCAACGTCGGCAAATGGGCATTGGCCGAAATCTGGGCTTTGGCTTCAAGACACCGATCGATGCAGAGGGCCATCATTTCGGGAGTCATTCCGCCGCCGCCGGTCGCTGACGAAATGAGCGATCCGATGGATTCATCTGCCGGGATTGCATCGGTTTCTGCATAAACCATCACCTGGCGGTAAAAATTAATCGCTAATTCTGACAACAATCGCAACCGGTCTCGTTTTTCAAACGTTTCCTTGCCGGCTTTTTCAACAAAAGACGTCATAGTCGCGGCAAAATTATCTTGGCACGGATCGAGCGAGGCGAGCTGTGCCAGCCATTTCAAACGAAAGTCCATCATCTCGGGTTCCGCCAGTTGCAACGCAACGGCCACACTGCCGCCACTTGTTGCGACCAGCTCGTCAATGTTTTTCGCGTCCGCAATCAAGTTTTCATTCATCAAGATCTGTTTAACCTGGCCACTGGTCAAAGGCGCAAAACGGATAATCTGCGCGCGGGAGCGAATCGTCGGCAGCTGATCATATTCGCTTTTCGAGATCAATATAATCACGGTATGGGGCGGCGGTTCTTCCAAAGTTTTGAGCAACTTGTTACTGCCCGAAAGATTCAAACGGTCCGCATCATTGATAATCGCCACCTTACGCCCGCCACAAAACGGTTTCAGCGAAATGTCATAGACCAGGCCTTCCGGAGTGTTCTTGTCAGGATCGCCGGTGAGCAGTTCGACACGAATGTCTTGGCGGTCGGGTTCTCTTTCCACAAAGTGCAAATCGGGATGCTGGTCGGTGGCCACTTGCTGACAAGCCGGGCACCGGCCGCAGCAATCCAACGACGTCGACGGTGATTCGTCACACAACAGACACTGCGCAATCCACAGTGCCACACGACGTTTGCCAATGCCCGGAGGACCCACGAACAAGTAAGTCCCAGACACGCGATCGCGCTCCAACCACCGCGCGAACCGATGTAAGATCTTTTCGTGTCCAATTACGGTCGAGTTACTCATTGGCTACCAGTCGATGTTTATTCCTCGTGCATTGTGAAACATGCTTTGCCCGGCGACAAGCAAGTATCATCAGACGCCGATTCCCAGGGGCACAGTGGGGTATCGGCTAACGATTTAAAATCGGCTCGATGGTCGTTCGAATCTCGGCTTGCACGTCGGTGACCGCCCCGCCGCCGTCGATCAAATGAATCGATGTATCCTTGTCCGCTTCGACAACATACCCGCTGCGGACTTTTTCCAGATAGGTGGCGCCTCGAGATTCCAGGCTATCCGGCTGGTGGCCAATCCGTTGCATGGAAGTTTCGATCGGCACGTCCAAAACCAGCGTCAAATGGGGTGCTAATCCACCGGTGGCTACCTGACCAATTTTCCAAATGGTTTGTGGATCGAGTTGCCCGGCATGCCCTTGGTAGACAACGGTGGAAAGCAAAAACCGGTCGCACAGCACCACCTCGCCCCGTTGCAGCGCCGGTTGAATGACCTCTTCTACCAATTGAGCTCGCGCCGCCATGAACAAGAACATTTCGCCTGTGAACCCGATTTCCGTATCTCCACGATTAAGCAGCAGCTGGCGGATTTGATTGCCCAGCGGGGTGCTGCCTGGGTCACGGCAGGCACAGACCGCTCGTCCCAGCTGCTCCAGCCATTGCCGGCACAATTCCAGTTGCGTCGATTTCCCGGACCCATCCACACCGTCAAACACTATGAACATCGCTTCGATCACCGGCCATTTAGGCATTCAAGTCAATTGATGCATTCAAGCTATCAATACCCGCACAATCTGCAACATGACAGGTAGAATCCAAAGTCGAAGTGCGAACGCAGCGGCCATGTGGTGCGTACAACAGCTGGTGAAGTGGCAACCTAACAACGGCCCGTTGTCGTGCTTGGGTTTGCTGATCGCCATAATCGGCACAACCGGAATCGCCCGGGTGTTTTCCGGTCAAAATAATGAAACGGATTAAACTCGTCAGTTCCGCCATTTTGACTCAGTGGAAAAACCTGTGGCGCAGGGCGGAATCAATTTCATAAATCTGTTTTTTTTACTGTTCGCCGCACCGGTTCTGTCCTACCTTTCAATGTCAAACTGCGCCGGGTCCGCGCCGGTTAAACCGTCGTTTTCACGACCGGCGGCCTTGAATCCGACGCCAGATTAATTTTCAAAAAACTAACGATACTTCGTCTCCCCGGAGTCTGATAGCCATGCGTTTTCAATTGAAAATCTTGTTCAGCTTTTTGCTGTTAACCGCCATTTCGTGCGGTTTTTGGGTTGCCGAAGCCCAGGCCGGTCCGCTGCTGGATTGGATCCGCAGCTGGCGCTGCTGGCGATGTGCGCAGCCGTGTGCGCAACCCGCTTTGGTCGCTTCGCCTTGCACGACGTGCCAGACGACTTGCCAGCAAACCTGCTCGCGCGTGGTGGTCAATTACGTTCCGTGCACCGCTTATCGAACCTGCTGGGAACGCGTACCGGTGACGCAGTACCGCCAAACGACAACTACTGATCCCTGCACCGGTTGCACGGTCACCTGCCAACGGCCTTGCACCACGTATTCGTGGCGGATGAAACAAGTTCCCTACACGACCTACCGGCCGGTTTACCGTCGTGAAACGTACCAGGTACCGGTCACCTACACGACTCAAGTTGCCGCTTCGCCGTGCACAACCTGCGATACGGGATGTGGCAACGGTTGTTCTGTGCCAATCCAATATCAAGCTCCCGCCGGAACCATCAATCCCGGCACCACGGTGACGCCGTACTACCAGCCGACTCCGGCCCAAGGCGGCACGGTGATTCAGTCCGAAGCGACCGGCACTACGCCGGCTGCGGATTTGCGTCCCTCGCTGAACACACAAGATTTGCAGCGACCGATCATCGAAGTTCCTTCCAGCTCCAGCTGGACGCCGTCGACCTTGCCGTCACCGTCGACGACTTACCCGAGTTCCGCGGGCATCACGCCGCTGCAAGATCCCGAGCCGGCGGCCCGATGGCAGGAAAACGCGGCGCCGCAGCTGATCAATCCATTCAACAAAACCACGCAGACACCGGCGATTCAACCCTGGAACTATTCACCCGTGCGAGTGGCCAGTTTCGAAACTGAAGACGGCGCTGACGCCGGGCCGCGTGAATACATGGGCAATGTTCGCACCGCCGCGCCGCGCGGCGCCAACCCTCCGGTCAATGCAGGTTGGCGTTCGGGCAGCCGATAGAAATAGCCAGCGACATAAGTTGCGACAACAGCCGTTCGTTTCGGGCGGCTGTTTTTTGTTGCGCGGGCATTCGGTTAACTTGACCAGGCAGATTCAGGCTCGAAAATAACTGGGAGAATCACAATTGTAATCTAGAACCATGCCCGCGAATCTCACTCAACAGTATCACAAAGCCGAGCAGGCCTATCGCCGCGCGACTTCGCCTGAAGAGGAGTTGGAATGCCTGCAAATCATGCTCAAGGAGCTGCCCAAGCACAAAGGCACTGACAAGATGCAGGCCGATCTGAAACAAAAGATCAGCCGTGCCAAAAAAGAGATTGGGCAACCCAAAAAGGCTGGGGGGAAACGCGGTTTTCGCTTGCCCCGGCAAGGTGCTGGCCGCGCCGTGATCATCGGTGGTCCCAATGCCGGCAAGAGCCAGTTGTTGGCCAGCTTGACCAATGCGCATCCCGAAATCGCTGAATACCCCTTCACCACTCACCAACCTCAACCCGGCATGATGCCTTGGCATGATGTGATGGTGCAGCTGGTCGATACGCCGCCAATTACCGCGGACGTCTACGACCCGACGGTACAATCGCTGCTTCGTGGCGCGGATCTCGTGTTGTTGATGCTCAACCTGGGCGATGACGAAGGCGGCCAACAACTCAAAGACGTGTGGCAACAGATCCAGTCCACCAAATCACGGCTGGGCGACCACACGGGTTTCGACGAGAACGATATCGGTATCAGCTACACCCGCACATTCTTCGTGCCCAACAAGATTGACTTGCCCGATGCGGCGGATCGCCTGGAGTTTTTCCAGG
>JBFILF010000148.1:0-10815 GCA_041599835.1 Pirellulaceae bacterium | reverse complement strand
GCCGTACGTCGTCGCGCAACAACGAGGTATTCAGGCGGACAATACCGAACTGGACAACCGCGCCATCTGACTGGCGTGTCAGTACGATTTGTCGAGCGTAATGGTTGGCCGTGACGCGGGTTCGCCCGACGCGCACTTCGACCGGTGACTGATGATGGTTCTCCATGGAAACCGTCATGTGATTGGTGTGCGCCAATAGCTTGCGATACGGCTGAGGCATTTCTTCAGCTTGAATTTCCTGAAACGCGCCCAGCTCAGCGGCGTTTTCGTAAAACAAGCCCGCCAGCGACTGCAGATCGGGATGTGTCCACTCGGCGCGATTGACGGGCATCAATGGGTTCCAGAATATTGCAGGAAGACAGTAATTCGATCCCGATGATCCTTACTGTGCGATGATCGGCATGGCGTCGTCCATCGTCGGCTCGACAAATTCGATGGTCGGTGTCACGTCGTCGCCGGGCCGATCGAGTACGGAATCGACCAGATAATACAACAGCCGACGGAGCGGATCAGGTTGGAGGTCGTCGGCAATTTCCTCGGCTCGTTGCTGGTGTTTTTCCACCAGCCGGTTGGCTTTATCAAACACGTCGGCCTCCGTGTACAGCTGCCGCGCGCGGTTGATGCGGAAATCATCATTCAAATTGTCGTTGTGTACCAGATCGATCAATTCCTGTTGACCCGCTGCGTTGAGGCCTTCCAGGGCCAGCGCCCACAACACCGTGGGCCGTCCCGACAACAAATCGGCACCGGCGGTCAGCTTGTTGTCGCGGTCCGCTTGCCAGTCTTTAAGGTCATTGAGAATCTGAAACGCCACGCCCAAGTTGCGGGCGAACAATTTCAGGGGCTCGACATACTCGTCGGCCGCGCCCGCCAATCGGATGCCGGCGTATAACGCTGCCTCAAACGCCGGCGCCGTTTTCAACGCGTAAACTTTCAGCGCGTCGATCGGTTTCAATCGCTTGTCGGAATTGTCGCGCCACAACAACTCGGCCCCCTGCCCTTCGGACAGCCGCTGGTGCGCGTCGGCCAGGAAATTCAGGATGTCCGCTGCCACGTCGCTGCCCAACTCGGCTGAGTCCCGGCTGACCAGCCGATAACCCAGTCCAATCAGGTAATCACCCAGATTGATGGCCGTCGGCACTCCGTACTTCTTGTGCAACGACGCTTCGCCGTAGCGATAGGCGTCATCGTCCTCAATATCGTCGTGCACAAGGGAGGCTTTGTGAAATGTTTCAATCGACATAGCGGTGCGAAGCACGGCATCGCGATAACTGCCGACGATTTCCGGACCGCGGGCGGTGGTGGCCTCGCCACCGGTCATGGCATCGTAGGCTGCCAGCGTGATGAATGGCCGCGAATGCTTGCCACCCTTGCTGAGAAAATCGTAGGCGATGGTCTCAGTGGCGGCGATCGGGTCCAGCGACGAAATGCCTTGGCCATTGAGTTCTGACATGCGGATTTCGCCCCGCGATCGCGGGACAAGCTGCTCGAGACGATCCGGTTCAAACAGGTGGGAGGCGCTGCGCAACAAATGAATGAATGTCCGCGTTTGTGGCTGGGATGGTTGATATGTCGTGGCAACCATTTCCGATACCCAGTCTTCGTCGACGCTGGTGTTGCGGCAATCGCTGGACAGCAGCGGCACGGCCATGCACGGGATACCGGCCAGCAGGATTTTATCGATGGCTTTTTCCAATACATTCAAACAGGCCACGCCAATGATCGCGTCGACATAGCCGCTGACGATGATTTTCAAAACGATTGGCGAGCCTTCGGCCACCAGCACTTTGTAGCCCATGTCTTCTGCTGTCGTGCGAAAATCCGCAATGCTGCACGCCCCGCACGTCTTGCAATCCAACCCAAACTGGTCGTAATCGGCGGGGCAGCCTTCGGCGTGTTTCAGACAATGCGGCAACAAAAACAACCGCCGCTCGTGCGGGATGCCGGCCACCTGGTCGCGCCAGAATGCGCTGGCCAGAATCACCATCGTCCAGCCGAGGTAACCTTCCGGGTGATTCATCTCGCCCAGCATTTGGCGACAGATGGTTTCCATCTGATCTTTGGACAACGGATTGGCTCGATCCAGGCGGGCAATCACGTCAACGCATCGGCCACGAATTTCGTCCCGCAGCGCACGCGTTTCCGGCACCAGTTTCAGATGGGCCGTTTTTCGTCTTTGCGAACGTCGTTTGGTGGGCCTGCCGTTTATTGCCAACGATGCTTCCTCACAGGGGCGATTCAGTGGTTAATGAGCTGCGTCCAGGTCTTCTGTTGCTCGCCAACAAGAAGTCTTTCCCGATTCAGGCGTCTGGGAGCCGTCCATCTCACGGTATTGGCGCAGCGCCGCAGCGGCAAACACCAGCGGATACAATCGTTCATAATACCACAGCTTGGCAAAGTAGAAACCGATCGGCCATTTCTCATCCAAATATCCCCGCTGCAGTGCCTTCAGCAACCAGATTAGCCCTTTCTCGCGCGATTCCAGCAGCGATTGATCGTCCGTCTTGACTGCCAGCGCTTCCAATGCCAATGCCGTCTCCTGCAGGCTGCTGGTTCCCAAACCGGCTTCGTTTGATTGATCGCCCACCTCGAAAGAGGCGCCACCTCCCCATCCTCCATCGACGTTTTGCGACGCGACCAGCCAATTCAAACCACGCTGCACGGGAAAAGTATCGATGCGATTTTGCCAAAATTTGCCGGTGCCAAGGGCGTGGGTATACGCCAGCAGCACCTTGCTCGTCCCATAAACGGGATTAACCTCGCCATCTTCGTCTTGATTGCCAAACCACAGCGGCAACCACGACCCGTCTTCACGCTGGTTGCCGGCAAGAAAGGCAAATCCTCGTTGAATCGGCTGAACGAAATTCTGGTCTGGCAACTGGTCCTGCCACGCCAAAAGCGCGCGAAGAACATGAGCTGTGATGTCGTTGCCGCTGCGATCGAACGGCAGTTTTCCCCAACCGCGACAAAACGTCGGCCACCCACCATCTCGGTTCTGCAACCGGCACAACCATTTCGTCCCTGATCTCGCGGATTTCAGGATGCGACTCAATTGTTGGAGCGAAGCGCAACCGGCATCCGGCCAGGCCTTGCAGGCAAGCAAAGCGCCTGGGGTATCGTCCGCATCCGGAACGGCACCGCTCAAGTCGCTCCAGCCCCAACCGCCGGGCGCCGCGCCCGTGAATGGATGAACCGATTCGTATTGACAGTCCAACAACCATTGCAGCAAGCCATCATGCAACACTTCTGGGTCGCGGCTTTGCGGTCCGCACAATGCATGGATGGCAAGCGTCGTGTTCCACGTCGCCAGATTCGTGTCGATTGGCCAGGTGCCCGTTCCATTGGCCTGATCCCGAAACGAATTGGCGATGAACCGGATACCGGCTTGCGTCACGCCGTGATCGGCGCGTTGCGAGTGAGCCAGCGACATGACCACGAAACTGGTCAGCGGTATCGCTTCGAGGTAACCGCCACTGTCGGGCTGCATTCGCCCAAGTACGGTTAGGCCCCGTTTGACGCACGCGCGGCGGAATAAGCGCAGCAGCGGGTTGCGGGGCGGATCGGCGATAAACTTTGCTTGCCCGATGGCCACCAGCGCCGGAATGGCGTAGCTGACGACGGGCAGCCGCAAAAAGCGATACAGGGACTGGGGAACGACGGCCGCCTCAAATGGCAGCGCAGCCACCTCGCGCCAACCAACCATGCCGGCCATGGCGCAGTTGGCCAGAATCGGCACGGCAAACGTCTTGTCTTTACCGTATCGCTGTCGGAGTCCGTCGATCTTGCCTTGCTGATCGATATACCGTTGGGCTCGGCGAACCGATGACTGGTAATCGTCTGACTGGCCGGTCAGTTGCAGGGCGGCCACGCCCAACATGGTGGCGGAGATGTTTGAATGGCTGCAAACGGTATCGCCCCATCCGCCATCTTCGTTTTGCTGGGCAATCAACCAGCGAGTCCCGCCAGAAATCATCCGGCGAACATGCGAGTTTTCCAGCACGGGATGTTTAGCGTTCTTCTGGTAGATGGCCAGCGCGCTGATCGACGTGGCGGTTGCCAGTGCTGATTCGGACAGCTGGCCCACCCAATGGCCCCGCCGATGCCGCTCGGTGAGCAACCGCTGGCGGACATGTTGAAATGCCGTTTCGAGTTGTTTTGAATTGGGCATGAATTCAATATATTTGCCGCGGCGGCGTGCCGCGACGGCCCAATCGATGGCATCCGCCGCTTGGAGCAGTTTGGCCCGGATTGCTTTGAGCCTATGATGAAGGGGCACAGTGTAACATGATTGAACCCGTTCGGCTGTAATTTACGTGGCATCATTGATGACCCCTTTCAATCAATTTGACGAAACGCTGCACGAGCACGGTGCCCTGCAAGCACTGGATCAGTTGGCAGATTATTTCGTGCGGC
This sequence comes from Pirellulaceae bacterium, assembly GCA_041599835.1. Classification (GTDB taxonomy): domain Bacteria; phylum Planctomycetota; class Planctomycetia; order Pirellulales; family Pirellulaceae; genus CAJQPP01. The sequence continues at coordinate 6,402 of JBFILF010000148.1, read as the reverse complement.
AAGAACGGTTTCACGAACTGTTCGAAGTCCGCAAAATGCAGCTGCGGTGGCGGTTGGAACTGCCGATCCACCAGTGGCAGCCAATCGACGAACTTTCCGAATCGACGGGCAAAAAACTGGAAGCCGGCCTGCTGGAAGCCTGTCGCGAAGTTGGCGAGCGGTGGTTCGCCTGCGGCAACGTCCACGCCGGCTGGCAATACCTGCAGCCGGTCGGCGACAACGCGCTGGTTCGCCAGCTGCTGGAGCAGTGCGAGGTGACCGACGAAAATGCGGAGGCGATCGTGGATGTGGCGATCGGACAAGCGATCGCGCCGGAATTCGGATTTCAGATCGTGTTGGATCGCTACGGGACTTGCACCGCCATCACAACTTACGAGTCGCAACTCGGCGGACAGCCCATTTCCGTCCGGCGGGGACCGGCCAAGCAGTTAGTCCGCCACGTCTACCAGGAATTAATGGAACGTGTCAGCCAGTCGATCGCCGAACGCGAGCCAGATGCCGTCACCACAGGCCTTTCCTTGCGCGAACTGATCGCTGATCGCCATTGGATGTTCGAAGGGTTGGGCCATCACATCGACACGACACATCTGGCATCCACCGTCAAGTTCTCGCGGATTCTCGATGAGCCGGCGGCGATCGACCAGGCGATTGAGCTGGCGGAATACGGTCAAAAATTGAATCCGGATTTTCATTACAAGGACGAACCGCCGTTCGCAAACATCTACAGCGATACCCTTGCCTTCTTGTCCGCCCTGCGTCACCGCGACGTGGACGCCACGCTGTCACGGCTGGCGCAACAGGCGCGAGCGAGTTTAGAACAGGACAAGAACATCGATAGCGCGCAGTGGTACGTTTACTTGTTGGATCAGTTGGGTCGCGGCGCGGAAGCCGTTGACGCCTATTTCGCCCTGATTCAGCCTCATCTCGGTGAAGCAATCATGGTGCGGCCGATTGCCCCGGATCCTTTGACGCTGGCCAAGACGTATCAGCTGTATGAGCGGGTGGGTCGGGCCCTGTTGGAAATCGGTGATCTGTTGGGTTACGCGACGTGCCAGACTATCTCATCGCAAGATCTGGCGGCGACGGAGGGAATTCCGACAAGTTCAATCGGCCCGAACGAATAATCTTTGTGCCGTTGAAACCAAACTTAGAAACGATGAGGCCTGGACCATGTGCAAATCCGCCGGGTTGCTAGCCGTTTTGATCTCGATGACGGTTTCGTCACTTGCTTCCGCGCAATTGAGCGAGTTTCGGATTTCGCAGTATGTGCCGGGTGACGTGGTGGCCGCGTTCACCATCAACGTCAAGGCTATCCGGGATCAGCTGGACATCAGCAGCGAAGATCATCAGTTTCTAATTCGTAAGTTTCAGGAAGAGTCCGGAATCGATCTGACTCAGTTGGATCGAGTCGTCGCTACGTTTGGTTTTGAATATTTGACCGGTGATCAGAGCGACCCGGGAGGATTATTCCTTATCGAACTTGAATTCTCCCACAACGTGAATCAGGCCGACATTTTAGAAGCGTTGTACGACGCAGAGTCGATGGACGAAGTCGATGTCGAGGGACACACGATCTTTTGTCCGACTGGGCGTAGCGGCGGTGCGCCCAGCGTTTGTTTTGCCGACGAGCATCGTATTTTGATTGGGTACACCGAGCGGATTAAGCGGGCGTTCGAGCAACCCGACAACGATTTTGGCCCAATGCTGGTCAATTCCATGGAAGCGCAGGCCGATCTGGTATTCGTGATGGATATCAGCCTGCTGGATGGCGATCAGCGTTCCGAATTCAGTCGGATATTTGCCGAGGACATGGCGATTCCCTATTTGAACGAAGCGATTGACGGAAACCTCGAGTCTGGCGAAATCATTGTCACGGCGAAGGATTCTACGCCAGTGAATGCTGTTGTTCGTTTTGAAACCGACCAGGCGGCAGCCAAGTGGAAACAGCGCATCGAGGCCGGGCTGGCTGCGGTGCCGCAGCTGGTGGACAATGCGCAACGTGAGCTGCCGGACGACTCTGCACCGTATTACCAGGTCACGAAATCGTTTTTAGAGTTTTCGACGGCGGCGGTGGCGTCCGCTTCGGTAACCAGTCGCGGCCCCGTGTTGCAATTCCACCTAGAGCATGACGGTGGGTTCCCAGAGTCACCGCAACTATTATCCGGTTACCTGGTCGCGTGGTTCCGTTTTTTCGATGAACTCCAGACGCAGTTTGGCGGGGACGAAGTCATTATCGATGACAAATAAACGGATGGCCCGCGGCCATTCAAGAAAAACAAGCGGCCGAGTTCCTCATGAACTCGGCCGCTCTATTAAAACGTTCTTACTGTTTCGAATTAACGGGCACCACCAGCAATTCGACGGTTCGGAACGATAAATGCATTGGGATCGACTTGCGGAGCCGGGGCATAAGCGCCAGTGTCCGACGGCGGATCCACTTGGGCCGGAGGCGTTTCGGCCGGAGCGGCTTCCGTGGGAACATCCGTGGCCGGAGCCACGTCGCCGCCACAACAGCCAGGATCACAGCAGTCACAAGCCCGGCGAGCGCGAATTCGGTCCAGCAGTCCCGTGCGGCATCCGCACGCGTCGCCGCACGCATCGCCACATCCGCCGCCACAACCCAGTCCGCCGCCGCAACCGCGGCCGGCAAACAATCCGCCCAGCAATCCGCCGCCACAGAAGTCATTGCACGTGGCTTCGCAGGCGCCTTGGCAATCGACCGGTGCGCACGCGTTGCATCCGCCAAACAATCCGCCGCCGCAACGACCTCGCAGGCCGCCACCACAGCCCAAGCCACAGCTATCGCCGCAACCGAGACCGTCACCGCAGCCGAGTCCGCCGCCACAGCCCATTCGGCCGCCCAGTCCGCATCCGCAGCCGAGTCGTCCGCCCAAGCCGGCACAGCCGTCGTCGCAGCCACATCCGCGACCGGCAAACAGGCCGCCCAGCAGTCCGCCGCCACAGAAGTCATTGCACGTGGATTCGCAGGCGCCTTGGCAATCGACCGGCGCACATCCGCCACTACCGCTCAGCAAGCCACCGCCACAACGCAATCCGCCACAGCGGAATTCGCCGCATCCGCAACGGTTGAAAAAGTTACCAAATCGTGCGCAACCAAAACGAGCTGTGCCACAGCAATCAAAGTCCACGGCACCGCTATCCGCTGTGGTATGGGCAACCACCGGCGTGTCACAACAAGTCGAAACACCTCCTCCGCAGCCCGATCGACAGAGCAGGCGGTTGAGAAGATCGTGTCCGTAGCTGTTGCTGCTACAGATTGCCATGCCGGCGACCAGCGTGGCGACCATCATCTTGAATTTCATGATCCATCTCCTTGAACTGGCCTGGTCTTACGATCGAATCCTTCCAACGATGCGATTGATGGTCGGCCGCGCCACCAACAACGTTGGGAGCGTTCCCTGCCGCATAATTGCGTTTGATGATCGAATAATTCGCAAACGGCCTTGTTTCGCAGATTCGACGGGATAATCAACCAGTACCTGAATTCTCGACGAAATCGGTCAAGTCATCCCATGACTTGTCATCCCCGTTCCGATCACGACGACATGAGTGTCTATCCAGACACTTTCTGTGAACATTCAGTTGGGATCATCGGAATGGTCCGCAAACCGCTTGAGATGCCCGGCGGTTTTCCCACGTGTGTTTAATGCAACTGATATACGGGAAACTCAGTTGACTTCGACCGCGTAAGCAATGAGGATTACTCCAGGAATGCGATTCCTAACGATCAACCGGACCGCTTTGCCGGTCGTTCCGATTGGCCTGCCAAAAACCAGGTGTCCCCAAATCAATTTGGCGTCGGCTAAACTACGCCTGTGATAAACTTTGCAGATGATGACCAAGAATCCGTTTGCCAAATTGACTAGATCAACGCTAGTGCTGGCATTGTTGATGTCGGCAGGATGTTTGGGTGATCGTTACGAATCCAACGTGCCACCGGCCGAATTGGGGTTATGGGGGGACGGGTTTGCGGCCGATCCATCTCGGGGCGCACGTGCCACGATTCAAGGGCATTCGACGTTGCCTCGCAACTCAACACTGCCGCGGCGTTCAACGTTGCCACGGCGCGGGACATTGCCGCGGCATTCAACGTTGCCTCGCCAAAGTCGCACGTCAGGCGATACATTGCCGCGTCGCGGCACGCTGCCGCGCAATTGAACAAGGGAAATTGACATATGGCGGTTATACGCATACTCAATGTGGGCTCGTGCGACGCAGATAACTATCGGCTGGAGGAGTTGTTGGCTCGCCATTTCAGCGCGACCGTCGTCAACGAAGCGACCGCCGGAGGAGCCATGTCCCGGATGGCTGCCGGCGGCTGGGACCTGGTTCTGGTCAATCGCATCTTCGATGAAGATGGAACCTGCGGCCTGGACCTGATCAAATCGATTAAGTCTGACGGCCAATTGGCGCAGCTGCCCGTGATGTTGGTCTCCAACTATGCGGATTCCCAGGAGCAAGCAGTTTCGCTGGGGGCCGAGCGGGGATTTGGCAAAGCCGAACTGGCCGAAACGGCAACCGTCTCCCGATTGAACGACGTGTTAAGGCAGACCCAAGACAATAGCGCCCGTTCGTCGTAGAAACTTCGCAGAAACGTTGGCAAAAACTCCCCTGACGTTGCCCTCGTGTCATCCAGCGAGGGCGAGCTAGGCCTCTTCGATCGGTTCCTTGATTTTGGCCACGAAATGCGGGGGTTTGCCGTCGACCGTTAATTCCTTGGCCCGTTTTTCCGCCGCCTTGCGTTGATTAAAGGCGTATTTGGCGACCGGCTTCATGGCGTGATTGAATACCCCCCAAAACAGTCGCATCGGCACATTGGCGGCGTCTCGCTTGGACCGGCTTTTGCGCTTGGCCTTTTTCTTAGCCGGCTTTTTTTTCTTAGCTTCAACGGGCTTGGGCTTGGCTTTCGCCTTGGCCTTCGTTTTGGCTGCGGCTTTCTTTTTGGGAGCTTTCTTGGTTGTTTTTTTGGTCTTTTTGGCTTTGGCAGCTTTTTTGGCCATGCTCGGTTACTTCACCGCAAATACAGAACGGACTAATCAATTGGCGGTTATTTTAGCGATTTCAGTCGATGCTGAACACCGACCGAAGGGGCCAGATCGGCGGCTCATGCGCCAGGCGGCGGCGTCCCCTTACCGGCGCGAATGTAATCCTGTCGCTGCACGGCGTACGCGTCAGCATCAGGCAGCGGCGGCGAACCGGCGGGACGTGACGAATCGCCTGCCGTGCGCCTTTCAAATAGAATGCGCAAATACTCTCGGCACCAGCCACATCCGGTTCCGGCGCCGAAACACTCGGCCAATTGAGACACGTGCCGGGGGCGCTCGACGCGGATGAAATTCTCGACTTTTCGTCGCGAAACATGAAAGCAAAGACAAAGTTCGTCGTCGAGTTCCATGCCGTGGTCGCCAGCGATTCGCAATGATTCGCGGCGGTTGGCCCGGGAATGGCCGACCGTTGCCGCGTAAAATTCAACATACCGATCGCGTCTTGACGCGACAATATCATCACCAGCAGTCTTTCTTGAATCTCGGTTTTCATGCGGCATTTAATCGCGGAACTTGAACAAATGGCCGAGTGGCTGGAGTCGCGCGGGCACCCCCAGTATCGGCTGCAGCAAATCAAGCACTGGCTGTTTGCCGGACGGGCCCGGGATTTCGACGAAATGACGGACCTGCCACGCCGTTTTCGCGCGGAACTGGCTGAGGAATTCGAATTGAACCGTTCCCAGATTGCCCGGCACGACATTGCCGGTGACGGCACCGAGAAACTGTTGCTGAAATTGTTTGACGGTCAACACATCGAATGCGTGCTTTTGCGCGACGGGCAGCGCTTAACCATCTGTGTGAGCAGCCAGGTCGGATGCGCCATGGGATGTGTATTTTGTGCCAGCGGACTGGATGGCGTCGAACGCAACTTGACCAGCGGCGAGATCATTGAGCAGATGTTGCACCTGCAGCGATTGTTGCCGGAAGATCAACGCCTCAGCCATATCGTCATGATGGGCATGGGTGAACCGCTGGCAAACCTGGACGCCGTGTTGCCCGCGCTGGATGTGGCGGCCAGTTCCGCCGGATTGGGAATAAGCCCGCGTCGCATCACCATTTCGACTGTGGGAATTCCGGCAGCCATTTTGCGGCTGGCCAACCAGTCACGATCGTTTAACCTGGCGGTGTCGCTGCACGCACCGGACGACGCGTTGCGAAACGAACTGGTACCGGTTAATCGAAACATTGGGATTCGGGCTATCCTCGACGCCGCCGATCGATACTTTGACGTGTCGGGGCGCCGACTGACGTTTGAATACGTGTTGCTGGCCGGTGTTAACGATTCACCGAAACACGCGCGCCAGTTAGCGCAACTGCTGCGCGGCCGTTGTTTGTT
>JBFILF010000147.1:0-10819 GCA_041599835.1 Pirellulaceae bacterium | reverse complement strand
CTCGCGCTCGGCCCAGGTCTCTCGCGCTCGGCGCAGGTCTCACGACCTCGCCGCATTCGCGCTCGGCGCAGGTCTCATGACCTCGCCGCATATTGCGACAGTGTGCGGGGTCGGCAGACCCGCGCACAGCGCAGACAAGTGCGGGGTCGGGAGACCCGCGCACAGCGCAGAGACCCGCGCACAGCGCGTGTTCCTCGCGCTCGGCGCAGGTCTTTTCCCTCGCGCTCGGCGGAGGTCTCATGACTTCGCCGCACATTAAACGCCCGCCAATGCCCAACTTATTTCCGATCCGCTTTGACCGGTTGGATCTCAAAAACGTTGGGCCAGTACTTGCCCGTGACCAGCAATGTGCCGTTTTCCGGGTGAATCGCGATCCCGTTCAACACCGCCTCGCGGCCGGAACGTTGTCGAGACGGATATAATCCTCTCAGATCCAGCTGCCCAATCACATTGCCGTTTTCGGGCGAAATCAAATAGATGATGTCTTCGTACCAAACGTTGGCATAGATCAGGCCGTTGATGTACTCCAACTCATTCAGATTGGGCAGTCGCCGTGTCCCCTTGCGAACGGTAATTTGGCGAATCGTTTGAAAAGTCTGGGGATCCAGAAACGTCAATTCGGATGTTCCGTCGCTCATGATCAAAAACTGGCCGTCAAACGTCAGCCCCCATCCCTGTCCGTCGTACGTGAATTGATCCAGCCGGTTCAGGTCGAAATCGTAAACGAACCCCGTTTCGCTTTCCCAAGTCAGCTGTATCAGTTTGTCACCGACCGCCGCGATCCCTTCGCCAAAGTACTTTTCGTCTAAATCGACGTCGCGGATCACTTCACCGGTTTCCAGTTTAATTTTGCGAGCCTTCGATTGCCCACGCTGGCCCGTGCTTTCATACAAGTAACCGTCTCTGTAGTACAACCCTTGGGTAAACGAATTGACGTCGTGCGGATAAGTCCGAACCAACTGATACGTGTACTGTTGGAGATTCGGCTCGCGAATGAAAAACGACCAGACAACGATGCTGCCGATCGTGATCGTCAGAAACAGCGCAATGAGCGGTCCGCGTCCGGGCGGAATTAACGGTTGCTTGGCGTCGCCGGTTTTAGCGTTCGGAGTATTGCTGCGCGCGGATGCCGATATGGGACCGTGGTCCACAGCATCGGATGGCGGATTTGCCGGAGTCGATGGCTGTCGGCGGTCGCGCCTGGCTTGCTTCCTGCCTTTTTTCCGTTTTCGAGATGCCGGTCGATTAGCCATGGTCGATAAATTGGCGGTGTTGGCGGGGCGCGGTGGCCCATCAAGCCACCGAAAACACCCTGTCGTTTTCAGTGAATAACAGTCGTGCCGTAATTTCAGACGGGCTGAGACTATAAATCTTGGCAATCGCCCCGCGATAACTCAATAGCTGTGGCCGGTAATTGTCGATGACTCGCCGTAGATCGCTGGAATCCTTGGCCGGCAGCCGATCGGTTTTAAAGTCGATAATATCCGCGGCAACGACTTTGCCCCCCCGCCGCAACAGCACCAATCGGTCAATTATTCCTGACAGAATCGCGTCGTCGAGCCGCGCTACAAATTTTCGTTCGCACAACACATCAACCTGGTCATATGAATCGAGCAAATCGCTGTGATATTGCGCGCGGCGCAGCAACTTGGCGGTATGCGGCTTGTTGATCGCCTTATGAAAACTGGCAATGGCCTTTTTGATTTTTGGCCGGTCGGCACCCGCCACGCCCATCAAGTGATCGACCAACTGATCGTCGGCCGGCAGTTGATCATCCAGCCAAACAAGTTTTTCGAAACAAGCATGCACCAGAGAACCATGGATTTTCGCCTCGCGTTTTTCATCAAATTGCAATAAACGGTCGAGCCGGATCTTGTCGTCGCGACCTCGGACCGACGGGCTTTCCCAGGGCAAAAATCGATGGGGGGCCGGTGGTGCAAATCGAATCTCATTGACCCGGAACGCGGCCAGTTCCCCGCCAGCCGGCAACGTGGCGGAGGGCTCGGCGGATTGAATGTCCGAGGCTTGAAACCAGTTCGGGTCACCATGTTGCCACCGGATTCCACCGCTGGCCTGAGCTTTGTCCGATTTTGAATCGACACCCAATCCAGCCATGATCAGCCCAGCCGCCGACTTGTGTCCGGCATGCGCTTTCGGCGAAACGATCATGTATAGACCTTGCCTAGCGCGCGTCATCGCCACGTACATGGTACTCAATCGCTCGTGAATTTGACCCGTTTCGTTCTCCTCGAATGCCGCTTGAAATTCCTCCGGCAGCCATTCCCGTTTCACTTTGTCCATGTATCGACAGACCAATTGGACCGGCCCAGTCGGTTTGTCACGACCCACGATATAAGCCGGCTGGTGCCGGTTGTTGCCGAAATCGAGTTGCGGCAACACCACCACGTCAAATTCCAGTCCCTTTGATTTGTGAATGGTCATGACTCGGACGCGCGACGCCGACGGGTCATGCACTTGCGTGGTCTCGGCCCAATTCACGAACTCAGTTGGCCGAATCACTTCGGATTGCGGTACGCGATATCCCTGTTCGACGAGCTGGCCTAGACGGAACCACTCGCGCCGCGTGCAAAATGTTTCGAGCGCCCTCGCCCAGTCACTGATCACGTCCCCGTAACCGTCATCGAACAATCGCTTTCGAAAACGGCTGGCCGCACCATGACAGGGATGAGCCGATTGCTTCCAGTTTTCCACGGTAAATCCGAATTGTTCCGCCAGCGGCGAATTCATGACGTGGTATCGCGACACCATGTCATCCGGATGATCGATCAACCGCAGCATGGACAGCACCAAATTCACGGCAGCGGAATCGGTCAAGGGGTTGCCGCCTTCTTCGCTTGCCGCCAGGCCCAGCCGCCCCAGTTCGAAAATCAGGCGAGCGACGGCATCGTTGGTCCGCACCAGCACGCCAATCGACTGTTTCTCGGCGCTATCATGCAGTTCCTTGATGCGTCCGGCCGCATACGCAAACAGCCCGTCCTCGTCCGGCGCCGCTTCCAGCGACGCAAAACCAGGCAATTCCGGGTGTTCCGTGGTATGCGTTTCAAACTGGTCGCACCACGACTGGTAGCTCGGTCGTTTGTCGTCGAGCTTTTTGTGATTCAACAGATTGGAAAACACTCGATTGATGGTGTCGATGATAATTTGTGACGAACGCCAACTCTTGTTTTCCGTTCGACCCTGCAACGCATCGCCAAACTGTTCTTCCACTTCGGAAAAGATTTCGGCGACGCCGCCACGCCAGCCATAGATGGCCTGCTTGACGTCCCCCACGCAGAAAAAAGATCCAGCCGAATTGGGTTGGCAAGCCCGCTTGGCCAGCGGCTCCAACACCCGCCACTGTTCAACCGACGTGTCCTGGAACTCGTCCAGCAACAAATGGTCGATTTGCTGATCCAACCGATACGCCATTTCCGCGGGGCGGTAACGGTTCAACAGCACTTGTGCCAGGAAATTGACATCATCAAACCGCAACGCGCCGAATTCGAACTTGAGGCGATCATATTCCTGATGAAATCCCTTTAGGAATTCGTAAGCCCCTGCCGTTTGCGCAACCAGTTGATTGATGCTAATCGCGACCGCGTGCTGCGCCAGCCGGCGCATCGGATCATAAATCTCTGCCGGAATTTCCTTGCGATGATAGGTCGTCACGCCCTCGGCGACCTTCACGCCCAGGCCATGGTCGAGGAAGCTGTCCCAGTCTTCCTTTCGCACGTTGACCATTTCTTTGTGAAATGCCTTGACGAATCGTTTGTCGCCCTCGGGTTGGATCGACTCCAATTGCAGACGAATTTCATCCAATTCGTTGTCTGGCAACACCGGTCTTGGTTTGAGCCGGCTCCAGGCTTGATCACGTTTCTGGTCGTGCGTCTCGCGATAGATCGCATACAGATCGTTTACGGTGTTGCGCATCATCGCACTAACGCCGCGTTTCGCTTCGCCTTTCGCCAAATCGTAGACGATTCGCAGAGCGTTTTTTCGCGTCAGCACATGTCGAATGGCCCGGTTTTCGAGCATGCGGATTTGCGGCTCTTCGACAATCCGCCAGTCCGGCGGCAATCCCATTTCCAGGCTGAACGCGCGAGCAATCTCGGCGAAAAACGCGTCCAGCGTGTGGATTTGCAAATAATTCAAGTTGCGGATCAGTTGATTCAGCAAGTCGGCAAAATGGCTTGCGGTCGCCTCCGTTCGATCAATTTCGGCGGCCGTTTGCCGAGCAATTTTTTCGTCCAAGGCGGCCGACGCTAATCGATTCACCACTCGAGCCAGAATCTCGCCAGCCGCTTTTCGTGTAAACGTCGTGGCCAGAATCGATTGCGGCTGGACGCCGTCGACCAACAGCCGCAAATACCGGCTTGCCAGCTCAAATGTCTTGCCGGTGCCCGCCGAAGCGCGGATGATCTCGTTCGAAACTTGCGTCGTGCTCACGGCTTGCCCCCGCCCGCTTGGGCTGGATCGTCCTCGGGCACCCAACGCTCGAACACTGTCGATTGGCAAATACCGGCTAAATCGTCCATGTAAATGGGAGCCTTGTCGGCCGGCGGCCAGAATTTTCCGGCGCGGACATCGCGCATGATTTGAAACGCTCGGTGATCGGCGGATTCCAGTTCGTCCTGCGTCCAGTCAGCCAATTCCAGCCGAATTTTGTTGGTGTCCTTGGTGATCAGAATCAGTCCTAATTCAACGTCGTAGCCTGCCGGCAAATCGGCGAAACTCTTGACCAGCCAGCGGTAAAGCGGCAATTGCAAATCAATCCATTCGTTTCGGTTTTGGTGCAGGGCGCGGGGCCCTTTGGGCACATCCGACGTTTTGTAATCGTATACGCCAATTTTTCGCTGTTCCCGGTTGATATCGATGCGATCGATGCGACCGCGGACTTCAAACGGTTGTTCGTCCACCAGGAATTCATAGCTGGTTTGCTGGCGCTCGACTTCGAAGATCTCCCAGCCCTGACGGCGATGTTCGGCTTGCCAGCGCGCAAACGCATCCAGCCGCAGCCGGGCTTGCTCTAACTGAATTTGAACAGCTGGCATGGGACGCCGGCCGTAGCGGGCCAACGCCAAGCGGTTCAGGTAATCGTGAAGGTGCTGCTTGATCGCTTCTTCATCGTCAATGGATTTGATGTCCGAGCGGCCAAAATGTTCCACGACATCATGTACCAGTGAACCGAATTGTGCTCCATCCAATTCATCGCGACGGTCATGCAGCCGTTCCAAGTTAAGCACCCGTGTCAGATAAAATCGGTAGGGGCAAATCAAGTAGTTCTTGAAATCGGTAACTCTCAGACTGTTGATCGGCGCGTCGGCTCCCAGCGGCCGCGGCAACTCGAACTGTTGATGTTTCGGCCGCCCGTCGGCTGAGTCCAACGAAAAATCGGTAGTGACCGCGCCGTCGGCAAACAGCCGCAACGGGCGGCGGGCGATCGACGGTGAATCTCCGGTCATCAGCAGGCGGCTGGGCAACAGTGGCTGCTGGTCCCCGTCGCGACGCCCGCAAATCAATAGTACTTTTTCGCGAGATCGTAAAATCAAACTCAAGGCATACACATCGCGGGCATAACGGCGATCGTTGTCCACCAGACCCAGTTCACTGCGACGCGAGTTTGGCAAAAACAGACTGGAACTTTCGCGCGATGGAATCCAACCTTCGTTAACGCTGGTGACGACCGAAACGGGTGCATCATCCAGCGGTAAATCCAGCCATCCAAGCAGCGACAGAGACTCGGGCGGCTGCACGTCGAACGTCTCCACATCCGATACGATCGACGACAGCCAGGTAAAGGCTGCGACAGCATCCATCGGCTCCGGCCACAATTCGCCGTAATCCGACAGCTCGGTCAGCCCCGTCATTAATTCCTGGCACGCTCGCATCATCCGCTGGCCAATCGGGCTGGTTCGATCAACCGTATGCGTCTCGTACACCGCCCCCAAAATTTGCTGCCAGGGATGCGACCATTCGGCCAGCGGTCGCCGCCGCTCCACAAGCGGCTCCATCAGCTGTTGCAGATGGTGGTAAGCACTCGCCAAATTGGCAAACAACGGATCACCATGCCGATCCTTGCCTTCGAAGTACACACGGTCCGGATTGAATGATATGAAAAACGGCAACCGTTCGTTTTGGTAAAGATCCAGTTCCGTCAACCATCTGTCACCGCCCACCTGTCCACTGATCCATTGGTGCATGTCCGGATGACGCACCAGCTGGGCAAAACTGGTGAACCGCTGGTCGGCCAGCCAGTTTGCGATCAAATCCAATAACAAAAACGGTCGAGTCCCCGTGACGGGGCGACCCGATGAGGGGTGGCTGTTGACATTAAACTCCTTTAGCGTGCGGTTGATCGGCGAGACCAGGTTTTCATCCGGCACCGCAATGCTTATCTGGTCCACGGCGTATCGACCGTCCAAGCGGCCAAGGAACTTGGCGATCAAACGTGCCTGATCAATTGGCTGGTCGGCGACGGCGATTTGGTTTTCGGCGATCTCAATTTCCACGTCTCGCCAGCGCTCAACATTCAGACAGCCATGCGCGTCAAACATGTCGGCCCACGATTCATCAGCAAAGATTATGGCAGTTACCTGCTGCGCCACCTGCGCCAGCGTCTGTCGGAATGTCGTGTTCAGATCAACCGTGCCCACCAGATAAATACGCTTATCCGTGGCACATTCCTCGTTGCGGATCGCGACCAGACGCGCCGTTTGCCGGTCCCATAAATCCTGCTGGTGAAGGACGTTGAGATACTGCCGCTGAATGTCGAGTAACAACTCCCATCGCCGTTGCTCGTCGGGGTTTCCTTTTTCTCTCGTGGCCTGCAAGACGTCTTGAAAACTCAGCCCGTGGCCCCCGAGTTCCCGATGCCAGTTGTTTAGCATCTTTGCCAGTGTCAGCCATCCCTGAGAATCGTCTTCCTCCGGAACGTAACTGGTGAACTGTTGCAACTGTTTGGTTGGAATATTGTGCAACGCAGACACCCAAGCCAGGTGCTGAACCAACGGACCCGCCAGTTGCCGAGCAGGTCGATACAACAGTTCGGGAAAATTCCCGATTGTGGTGATTTCCGGCGGGGTAAAAATCAACCGCCGTTGCTCGGCGCGATCCAGAATTAGCTCCATTAATCGCCGCCCGGCCTTGCTGCCAGGAACGACGATGACCGAACCGGACATATCCAACTGCTCATCGTCCGCATGCCAATCGACCAAACGTTCGGCAGCGGTCGGCAACGGCGGTTGCCGCCAGTCAATAAAGTGTCGTGTCCCTGTCGCTTCGATAACTGACGCCATCATTCAATCTCGAGTGGTCAATCCCTTTCCAACTTTCCATTCGCCAAAGCTTCGGGGTTGGGTGCCGCCATAAATCGTTCCCCGTTCGGCCGCCAGACGAATGCCAGTGCCCTTGAATCAGAGTGTCATTGGCATGGCGGACAAGTCGCCCGTGGCGCGGCCACAGGCACCTCGGTCCGGTAGCTAAAGTGTATTGAATGGCGTGACACGTCTGGTCACCTCCTTGCGGCACATGGCGTGAACGGTTCGAAAACGGACAAAACTCGCCCGAATTCCTGCCTTGCCGATTTACGTTTCAATTAATTTTCCCCAATCAACTGGGTTTTGGGAATCCAGTCGAGCTATCTCCAACGGTCGGGCAGGCAGGTATTTCTGGGCGGCACCGGTGTTAAATACGACGACTTTTTCGTCTGGTTTAATCCAATTGTCCGCTGTTAATTTTTCCAGGGCCCCGACGCAAGCCGCAGTCTCGGGACAAATTGCGATCCCCTCGTCGCGACACGCCAGCTTTTGCCAATGCTCCAGTTTTTCCTCCGAGACGGCTACCGCCGTTCCGTTACTTTGGCGGATGGCGTCCAACATCATGAAATCACCCACAGCCACCGGAACGCGCAAGCCGACGGCGGCCGTGGCGGCTCCCTCAAACGGCTTCGCAAAACGTTCCCCGGCTTCAAACGCCCTGACGATGGGACAACATCCATCACTCTGCACAGCCACCATCCGCGGCATCGATTCGCTTGCCAGCCACCCAAGCTGCCGAAGTTCAGCAAACGCCTTCCACATGCCGATCAACCCAGTACCGCCGCCGGTTGGATACAAAATCACATCGGGCAACCGCCAATTCATTTGCCGCGCCAGTTCCAAACCCATGGTCTTTTTGCCTTCGATGCGATAGGGCTCTTTGAGTGTGCTCAAATCAAACCAGCCAACCGACTCGATGCCTTGGCGAACCAGCGCTCCACAATCGTTGATCAACCCGTTGACCAAAAATACGCGAGCACCCATCAATTGACATTCAAATTGGTTGACCGGCGGTGTGTCGTCCGGCATGAGCACAAATGCCTCCATGCCAGCCCGCGCGGCATAAGCGGCAGTGGCGCCTCCCGCGTTGCCAGCCGTGGGGATGGCGACTCGACGTATCCCGAAATGACGCGCCATCGTGATGGCCATGGACAACCCACGACTTTTGAAACTGCCGGTTGGCAGCTGTGATTCGTCTTTGATCATCAACTGCGTCAAGCCATAACGCTTGCCCAAACGGGGGCACGCCAGCAGCGGGCTTTCTCCTTCGCCCAGCGACACCACCGGAATTTCGTCACCGACCGGCAGCATTTCGCGAAATCGAAACATGGTGGGCGGGCGGGCAACAATTTGTTCACGGGAAACCGATGCGGCGATTTGCTGCAGGTCGTAACGCACCCATAACGGTCGCCCTTCGTGCAACGTTTGAATTGAGTCTCGATCAAACGAAGTTCCGTCGATGGCGGATTCCAGATGCGTTACATATCTTGCCATTTTGAACGCGCGTCTCCCGGGATTGGTTTATTCGGACAATATTTTGCCGGCTGGTTTGCAAGTTGCAAAAATTCACGAGCTCTCCCACGGCTCACCGCCGGAACGTGACACGCGCACTGCGGCGATCATGTGCAACAACGTGCCGAGCAGTGCCAAAATGAGGCCCAACAGCACCAGTGGCCGCTCGAGTTGTCGCGGTGCGGGCTCAATGAAAAACGCCAATGCGAACACGACGGGGGACATCAAAATGGCGGACGATCCCACCAACTGAAACTGTCGCCGCCACCCGACTCCCAGTGTCAGGTATACGCCCAACACACCATTGATCAGCCCTGCCAACAAAATGTACACGTGGGCGGAACGATACAGCATTCTCATCGTGGCATCCTGGTGAAATTGGTTCGGAAACGTCATCAGCATGAACATACCGGTGCCCAGAAATACACCGACGAACATTAATCCCCAAATTATGTGCAATCGAGCCATAGCATCCGTGGTCAATGCGACCTGTCGGTTTCCATCAATTTCAGACTCATTCGATGGTCGACCCACATCCTAACGGTCGGCACTTAACTTTCTAGCCGACCGATCGGGAATCGAGTCGGCTCGAGCGAGATAATCGAGAAGCTGATCGACTTCGGTCCGCTCGTTGCACAACCTTGGATGGCGGCGCTCTCGAAACGGCCGCCAGGGCAGCATGCCTGTCTAAGGGGATATTAGTTGCGGCACTGCAGCGTCATGCGCAACTCATTGCCGGAATCGTTGAACTCGAACTCATCCATGAAGTGACCGATTAACGTCAAGCCGCGCCCGCCGTTTTGCGCCGACAGCGATTGTGTGTCGTCGATACCGGGTAACTCGTTAATGTTAAATCCGGGGCCGTTGTCGCGAATCACAAACTGAGCTTTCTTGGGAGTCATATCCACGCCGAACAGAATTCGCCGTTCGTTGTACGGTGATTCACGTCGGCGGTCTTCCACCACTTCACTTTTGACGCCTTCATGCAAATCGCGCCGAGCATTTTGGACTTGAAAATCGGACAGCTCGAGGTTGCCGTGAAACATCGCGTTGATCACGGCTTCTTCGATCGCCACGCCAACGTGTCGGCGAACCGCTTCGTCGCCAAATTTGTGGCGGGACATCATTTCACTGATAAATACAATTAACGGTTGAATCAGCTCAGGCTCATTCGGCAAGTTAAATTGGTATCGCGAACTGCTAATGCACTTGCACAGTCGTTCCTGCGATCGACTCTGATCGGCCAATTGCAGGACTTGCTCAATCGTGTCCATCAGGCTGTCGGCCAAGGCCGCTTTGGGCACGTAGCTCGCTGCACCCGCCTTGAGCGCCTTGACCGCCAACGTTTCACTGCCCTGGCCCGTCATCAAGACGACCGGAATTTGCGGGTAACGTTTTTTAGCTTCGCGCACAAGTTCGATACCGTCCATTTCGGGCATCATCAAATCGGTCACGACCACATTGGGCGATGTCATTTCCATAACGTCCAGCGCGGTTTGCCCGTTATCAGCGAATTCGACGATCCATTCGATATCTTTTTTGATCAAGCCGGCCACCAGCTTTTGATCAACTTCGCTGTCGTCGACGATCAGTATGATTGGCATGTTGAAAACTTTCGCAACGGAGGGACCGTTTTTGGCGGGTCACATGGCATGGCCGCCGCGCCGTTGTGCTCGCCGCCGCGCCCCATGCAACTTCATTGTATGTCAATGAACGTTCAATATAAACTCGTATTGTGCCTCCATTGGAGATCATGTTTCCTCGGTAGTCGAAGCTCAGCTGTTAACGGGGGCCGACGGCCGTGCTCCCGGCCACCAGCGGCTGCCCCCTTTTCATCGGGGCCGGGCGATGTCAACGTCGTTTTACGGCATCCGACAAAAACGTTGCGCCGGCCCGCGACAATTTGCCGTAGTTATGACCCACACCAGGCACAATCTGTAATGTCACGGTACCGTCCACTCCTTTGCTTTCCGCCAGCTGGTTCATCGCCG
>JBFILF010000146.1:0-10844 GCA_041599835.1 Pirellulaceae bacterium | reverse complement strand
TGATTCGCAAGTCGGCCGAGGACTTGCTCGAGTGCAAAAACTTTGGAGTCACCAGCTTGAACGAGATTCGCGAAAAGCTGACCCTATTCAGCGTCAAGCTTCGTGGCGAGTAGATCAGCCACATGACAGCCGGCCGAACCCTGCCGAGCTACCTTTGACGACCGCGCCTCCATCCCATTTCGAATTGCTCCACGTTGACCGCCACAGTCAAGCGCGGTTGGGAAGGTTGACGACGTCGCGCGGTGAAATTCACACACCTGCCTTCATGCCCGTGGGCACGTTGGCCACCGTCAAAGGACTCACCAACCGCCAAATCCTCGAGACCGGCGCCGAAATCATTCTCGCCAACACCTATCACTTGGCGTTGCGGCCGGGCGAGGACGTGATTCGGCAAATGGGCGGATTGCATTCGTTCATGGGGTGGGAGCAACCGATCCTCACCGATAGCGGCGGGTTCCAGATCTTCAGCTTGGCGCGGTTGGTCAAAATCGACGATCAAGGCGTTCAGTTTCGTTCGCATATCGACGGCAGTTTGCTGGAACTGTCACCGCACCGCGCCATGTCGATTCAGCAAACACTAGGTAGTGACATCGCGATGGTGCTCGACCAATGTCCTCCGCTGCCGTCGTCCGCAGGGCGGATCGAAGAAAGCTGTCGGCGCACGGTCCAGTGGGCCCAAGTCTGCCGCGATCAACCCCGCGCCGCGAACCAGTCTGTGTATGGAATTGTCCAAGGGGGGTTGGACATCGGACTGCGGAAACAGTGCGCCGCCCAATTGGTCGATCTGGACTTCGACGGATACGCCATTGGTGGTCTCAGTGTCGGAGAAAGCCCGAGTGAAATGTACGAGGTCGTGGAGCAAACCGCGCCGTGTTTGCCGGTCGACCGACCTCGGTACTTGATGGGCGTGGGACGCCCTCAAGATCTGCTGGCCAATGTCGCGCGAGGGATCGACATGTTTGATTGCGTCATACCGACTCGCAACGGTCGCAATGCCTTGGCATTTACCGATCAGGGCACGTTGCGGATGCGCAATGAGGCTCACCGATGCGACGACCGGCCGTTGGACACGACGACGGTTTCAGCTTGTTCCGGCTTGAGTCGCGCCTACATTCGACATTTGTTTATGGCTGGTGAGATGTTAGGACCCATACTGCTGACTTCGCATAACCTGACGTATTACGCTCAACTGATGGCGCGAGCCCGGGAAGCGATTGCAGCGGACTCATATGTGGAGTTTTGTCGCGAGCGTAACGCCGGTTGGGGCGACTCGGCGGCCGGCGACTCGCCCGGCGACCCCACCGGCTAGACAGGCCTGTGGGCGGCAGGCAATGTGCCCTTGTTCGTTACCTGGTAAAGATTTATGATTATTTTTCGTCTGTGAAACGAAGCGGGTCTGGGCACAGTCACTGGTGGCCGGGCCGTTTTTGTTTAGCGGCCCGTCCGGACCGGGACGTGCGATCCGCGGCGGCAGTTGTTCGTACCGGATGGCATTGCGCGGATGTCGATCGCCCGACCAGCGGGTTGCCGACACGTCACTCCGGTCAGGTGAAAATCCGCGGCGGCAAATCTTGCATTGGAACTTCGACAATGTTTTTTCATCAACTGGCAATGTGGCTGGCCCAACTGGAACAACCGGATGGCGGCGCCGTCCAACAGGCTGCTCAGCAGGAAGCCGAATCCGGCAGCTCCATTTTCACGTTCATCCTACCGATGATGCTGGCATTGTTGGTGATGATGATGTTGATGCGTCCGCGGAAGACGGACACCAAGCATAAAGAACGACTTAAGGATTTGAAAAAGAACGATCGCGTCGTAACGGCCGGTGGCATTCTGGGCACGGTCATTTCGATGCGGGAAGACACGAATTACGTAACGTTGCGCATTGATGAATCGACCAACACAAAACTGCAGATCCTCAAATCGTCCATCGTCAAAGTGATCGATGACGAGGAAAAGAAATCGGATTAAACGGCTGAATTTGAAACGGATATAGAAGCGATCACTATGAACATTTTGGCTCAAACTAACGAAGCTGCCGAAAACTTGCCCTGGCATCTAAAACCGGAATTAGCCTTTTACGAAAATCCCAACTTTCTGGCGATCGTGGGATTTATCCTGGCAATTGTGATTTCCCTTCTACTGGGCCGGTGGATTGCCAAACGAATTCGACTGGCTGAGATCAGTGGCAAACTTTCGATTATTCTGCTTTGCGTCATGGTCAGCGGAATTGTGTTTGCGGCCAAGTCGGCGAACACCTATCACGATTCGAAGGGGCGCACCGCCATGCCGTTCAAATTCGGCGTGGATCTCCGCGGCGGTGTCACGATCATCGGTCAGATGAACGAGCAAAAAGATCTGGCGCCCGGTGAACGTCCCACCACCATTCAGGATATTATCCCGCGCCTCAAAGACCGAATTGATCCGTCGGGTGTCCGCGAGATTGCCATTCGTGCGCTAGGCAAAGACAAAATGGAAGTCATCATTCCCGACGTCGAACCGGAAGAGGCGCGGCGAATCTGGAGACTGCTGATTACGGCCGGCCAGCTGCTGTTTCGAATCGTGGCCGACGAAAACAAGGACACCGCACTTGTCAATCGCGCTCGTGAAACAGCTGCCGAGCGATTGCCGGATGTTTACGGCCCGCCAGATGATGAGCACCCCGACGGCAAAAAGATCGGCGAGTGGTTTTCATTGGCGCGAGAGCGCTCCAAAGACTTGGATTCCACTGAACTGCTGCCATTCAAATTCCTGCCCACCGCCGCCCACCTGGTACGAGATGGTGACACTGGGCAAATCATCGACATGGCGAGCATTCCACTCAGCAACGACCTAAGCCAGGCGCGGCAGGATTTTCACCAATGGTGCCTGGATCGCGATATCATCGATGTCCAGATCTTAATGGTGGAGCCGCCGGACGATCGACAGAATGTCGAAGGAAAATACCTGAAATCGGTGCGCCAGGGATTCGACCAAAACGCCAATTTGCGGATCGAGTTCAACTTGGACCAACTGGGCGGCCGCAAAATGTGGAGGCTGACTAGCCAAAACAAGCGGGACGGTGACCGGTTTCGGCTGCTCGGCATCGTCCTCGATGACAAGCTCCATGCTGCGCCGCGCATTAACGAACCGATTCGACAAAACGGCGTGATCGAGGGCAGTTTCACCCGCGAAGAAATCCAAGACTACATCGCGATTCTCAGCTCGGGCAAGCTGGATGTGGCGCTGCGCAAGAATTGGATCAGCATGGACCAGGTGTTGTCCACGCTGGGTGAGGAACTCAAGCGCAAAGGTCTGATGGCCATCGGCATTTCACTGTCAATCGTCCTCGTATTCATGGTGATTTATTACCGGTTTTGCGGCATCGTGGCGTGCCTGGCATTGATGTTCAATCTTATCTTCACGCTGACCGTCCTGTTGTTGATCAACGTGAATCTGACATTGACCGGTCTGGCGGGACTGGTGTTGACAATCGGGATGTCCGTGGATGCCAACGTCCTGATATTTGAGCGGATTCGCGAAGAATTAAGGCGTGGCACTGCATTGCGCATGGCCATTCGCAACGGGTTCGAACGCGCCTCGACGACGATTGTTGATGCCAATCTAACCACCTTGATTACGGCAGTGATCCTTTATGTGATCGGATCGGAACAGATTCGCAGTTTTTCAGTTACGCTGATCGTGGGCATTTTGATGTGCATGTTCACATCGATTTACTGTTCCCGCGCCCTGTTTGACATTGCAGAGCGGCAACGTTGGATCGGCGAACTTAAAATGTTGCAGATTGTCGGCTCGCGACTGCTAGATTTCCTGGGCAAACGGCGGTACGCGTTTGCGGCTTCGTTGCTGGTCATCGGCATCGGTCTCACTGCGTTTTTCTATCGTGGTGCCGGCATTCTCGACACCGACCTGGCAGGCGGTTCCACCGCCCGTGTCGAATTCACTCAGGCCAAGACGGTAAATGGAATCAAATCCGAGCTGGAAGCCGCAGAATACACTTACAATGGCGATCCGATCCGGTATTCCGTTACCCAAATGGCGGACAACGTCAACGCCTTTAAGATCGACAGCAGTTTGCCGGTCATCGAAGATGAAAATGCTCCCTCGCAAATCTCGCTGGATCAGATCATTGCCGACGTTTTCCAAGGTCAGTTGGTCATGCTCGATATGAATTTCGATCCGAACGGGATCACCATTACTCAACTGGCCACTCGCGGCTCACCTGAAGGGCCAAGCGGCGGCGCTGATAACTCTGCCGATCCCTCTGGCCCTAGCAACAACGACGAAAACGATGGCCAGTCCAGCTCGGGTGACGATGCCGGGGACGGCGGCAAACAGCTCAGCTGGCGAGCACTGCCGGCCAGCCAATGGATGTCCCTGACGTCTTCTGTGGCGCTATTGCTGCAGGACGAGACCAAAAAGCCGGCGGTCGAAAAAACGGAACAACAATCAAGCGAAACGAACGATACTGCCCAGCAAACTTCCTCCGGTGAATTGACCACGACCCAGCAGGAATCGGGGCAGGGCGATCCCGATATGCCGCCAGCCGGGGCGGCGAAATTTCAAGCGGTTGTTACGTTGCAATTTGCACACCCAATTACCGGATTATCCGTTAAGGGCTATCTGATGGACACGGCCAATGAACTGGTCATTGCATTGCGTGACGACGAAATCAAATTGCAAGCCGACGACAAACAACTCGATGAAACGGATCGATCGCAAAACTGGACATTGACCTTGCAATTGACGGAACAGAATGACGCGCGTCGATTATTGGAAGCGGTGCAGGCAAAAATGGCCGCCGAACCCTATTTTGCCAGCAGCAGTGGCGTTGGCGGCCAGATCGCCGCTGAAACCCAGCGGAAAGTATTTGTGGCAATGATCGCCAGCCTGATTGGCATCGTCGGTTACGTGTGGATCCGTTTCCAAAACGTGGCATTTGGATTAGCCGCTATCGTGGCGTTGGTGCACGACGTGCTGGTGGTTTTGGGAGCGATCGCGGTCAGCTATTGGCTGCAAGGAGTGTTCGGATTTCTGCTGGTGCAGGATTTTCGAATCAGCTTGTCAGTCATTGCCGCCCTGCTCACGATCATCGGTTATTCGTTGAACGATACCATTGTGGTGTTTGACCGAATTCGAGAAGTGCGCGGCAAGCGGACTGACGTCACCGCCGAAATCATCAACAAGAGCATTTCTCAGACCCTGTCTCGGACAATCCTCACGTCATTGACCACTTTTCTTGTAGTGTTCATTTTGTACCTGATTGGGGGCGATGCGATTCACGCCTTTGCGTTCTCGCTGGTCATCGGCGTCATTGTCGGTACGTATAGCTCAATTTTTGTTGCCTCGCCAACTCTGCTGTGGCTAATGAGCCGTGGGGTATCGGTGGAAGAGCCGGCCCAAACCTAGGCTGCGACGCACCATAAATTCATTAATGGGTGATCGGGGTTCGGTAACCGGTACTCATTACTCGTTAGTTAATTCGTTACGATCCGAAGAACCCGGCGTAACAATCCAGATTAACGCCGATCAACCAAAGCCGGACTGAGCCCGCACCGGCGATCCAGCGATAAAAACTACTGGTTACGCCGTGTTACGCGCGAGATTGAACGCTCGCGCCCAATCTTGAATTCAACTGAGACCAAGGGGTCGTTGATGAAGGATTTTGCGCGCCTGGCCGTCGGCATCGTTTTGCTCGGACTGGCGATCTTTTGGTCGTTACAAAAATCTCCGGAATCAAATCCGGATGAAACCGTCGAGGCGGCGAATGTCGGCGACGACCTGCAGGCACCAGCTCCAATGCTTCCGTCGACGGATTTCGCGGGAACCAAACCGACCGGTTCGGCAGCCCCCACCAAGTCAGTTCTGGCGGATATCGGAACCTCTGATTCGAATTCAACCATCGGAAGCGTGGCCCCGGATTTCCAGGCGTCGACGCGCATGGATCCAACCGGCGCCGAAAGTCTTGCTGCGCACTCGTTCAGCGCTCGGCAGCCGCCCCGGATCTCCGATCAGTACCAACCGTTCATGCCATTTCGCCAAAGCGAAAGCCAGTCACGGGGCACCTTGGTCCCGGTCCAGCCTAATGCATCGTTTGGCGGCCTGGTCCAACCGTCGGGCGTGGTGCACGTGATCCGCGACGGCGATACGCTGCAGTCGATTTCGCGCGAATATTTTGGAACGCCAAACCGGTACCTGGACATTTACACGTTAAACCGCAACGTGCTGTCGGACCCAACGCAATTGCCAATGAATGTGGAATTGCAAATCCCAGCCCGCTAGGAATGTCTCGGGTCCCGTAGCGGTGCGCTTTTAGGAAATCTCGCAATGTCGGTTACCGAACGATGATGACTGACACGCCAGCCATGCGCGGGGTAGAGCGGCGAAGCAGTTGATTCATTTCGTCGCGATAGCGGCTAAACCGGGGCATTCCGAAGGTCGCGTTTGTTAATTCGCGCTTCGGTCCTGCCATCGAAACTCGTGTTTTTTCGCTTCGACACGGTCCTTGATGAACTGGCCGATCAGTTCATTGAGCGGGCGGGTTCCTTGGTCCTTCGTCTTGACAACCATCTGCAGATTCTTGGTGGAGAACCGCACGTAATCCATTTCGGAGTCAGTCTTGCCACCAGCTTTGCGGTTGCGCTCCAGGTTATCGAACATTTTCTTGGCTTCACGGGAGCTGCGTGAATCGGCCGCGATCATCATCGGCAACGATGTAGGCCCGCGGCCGGTAAACAACGGGTGTTTTAGGCCCTGGACCGCGCTCAGCCCCTTGAAACTGCGTTTGGGCGCGATGAATACCAACGCCTTTACGTCCTGGCCCTGTTTGATGCCTCCCAGCACCGGATAGCTCCAATCGCGCAGCGTCCAGGCGACGGCGTGAATGGTTGTTTCCCGCTCGGCAACCAAAGTCAGCATATCGATGTTCAGTTCGCCATCGTTGTTCTTTTTCACCAGAAATTTTTTGCAGGCCTCAATGTCCTCCACCATGGCCGCAATTTCCTCTTTACCCCAACGATCTTTGTCCAATTCGTCATCTTGATTAACCGTTTTCAAACTGCCACCATGCCCGCGCAGATCCGGGACCAGGACGGCGTGGCCAAACTGCCTTTGCAAATACCCGGCCAGCGACAACATCGACTTGCGGTCGTCGTTCCAGGAGTGCAACAAGATAACGGGGATCGTCTCTTTTTCGTTGCGGCCGGGGTAATATTCGCATTTGAGCAAAACGTTGTCGGTGGTCGTTAATTCAATGACTTCCGGGTCGGCAACTTCTTGTGACTCTTGAGCTTGAGTCGGAGACCCGACGATCACCGTGAGCCCCGCCATGACGAGGCAAACACACAGGTAACGACCCATCTGATCTGCCCCGTTCACCGAACACATTGAGTAGAAACCGGGTTTTTTGCGATCGCTCATCATTTAACCTCCCCGTTATGGCCCCATCTGGCCCGTTCAACGCATGGTAGAACCAAACCTGGAACCAGTCAATTTTACGATGTTTTGAGGGTCTAGACTCGAAATGGCCGGCATATGCGCTAAACTGCCGGTAAACTCTTGTCCGGCAAGATCGGACATGAATCTTGAAACAATCAGTTTTTTCGCGGAAAATAAACATACTAACCTGCCACCTCCGCGTTCTCGGCTTTGGTCACCACTTCGGCGGGTCAGCTCGGTCCAATGATTTGCCCGCCAACCGGAATTCGGGTTCCTTTCGCGCTGCCGTCGTAAAGTCCACGGTGGCCCTTGGTGTCTAACCTAAAAAATCGACTCTACGGCGAGAGCCTACTGTGAAACTGTTCCAAAACTTCAAGAAGTGGTGGATGGTCAAAACCGGCAAGGATGACACGCCGTTCGACGGCGAAACGCCTTATTGGGTCATCAGCCTGCTGTTACACGTGGGTTTGTTGTTGGTCCTCGCCTCGATATTCATTGAACAACAACGCAGTCAGCGGGTATCGGTCATTGTTCCGCCACTTGACGATACTGCCTTTGTCGACGCACCGATGTTGGACGTGGAATACAAGGACGAATCCGACATTGGTTCAAACGACAACGACAATTTTCAAGCAGTATTGCAGATGGCACCCACCGTCGACGAATTGATCGATGTGGATTTGGACGTCGACCAGGAAATCCGTGACCTGGGCGACATCCAGATGAGCGAATTCATTCCCGACGAGCAGTCGGCCATGGATGTCAATTCGATTGCTGTGCGCGGGATTGCCGGCGAGGCGATGACGGGGACGTCCGGGGCCATTGACCGGATCACCCACGAAATCTTGCTCTCGCTCGAAGAACGAAAGACCCTGGTGGTATGGATGTTTGATCAGTCCGCCAGCTTGCTCAAGCAGCGAGACGAAGTCGTGAATCGATTTGACCGAGTTTACGCGCAGTTGTCAGCCATCGAACAGGCCGGCGGCCGGGAGTTCAAGAAACACAAGGATACTCCTCTGCTGACGCAAGTTTTTGCATTTGGGTCGCAATTCGGTCCGATGATGCGTAAACCGACCGACGACTTGGAACAAATCAAACTAGCCGTACGCAACATCGAAACCGATACCAGCGGCGTGGAAAATGTTTTCGCCGCCATCGCTCACGTCGGCCTGGAATTCAAAAACCTCAGCAAAGTCGATCGGCGAACAGGCGATAAAGAACGTAACGTGATGATTATCGTGTTGTCCGACGAATGCGGTGACGACATCGTCAATCTCGACACGGCTATTGATATTTGCAAACGATTTGGCATGCGCGTCTATGTGATCGGCATTCCCGCCCCGTTCGGCCGCGAATTTACCTACGTCAAATGGGTCGATCCCGATCCCCAATACGACCAATCCGTTCAATGGGCGCCCGTGCGGCAAGGGCCGGAATCATTTTTGCCGGAACGCGTTAAATTGCATTTGACGGAAATCGAGCAAGAAGAAGAGGTTTTTGATTCGGGGTTTGGGCCATTCGGTCTGACTCGATTGTGTTTCCAGACCGGTGGCATTTATTTCACGGTGCATCCCAACCGCCAAGATGCCGGCCGCATTCCCCGGTGGAAAACATCGACCTATTCGGCTTATCTGTCGCGATTTTTTGATCCTGAGGTAATGCGCCGTTATCGGCCCGATTACGTATCGGAAAATGAATACCGCAGACAAATTTCTTCGAACCCGACCCGATACGCGCTGGTGAGCGCGGCGCATCTGTCCCGGGTGCGGCCATTGGAACCACCACAATTGCGATTCGAAAAACTCGATGAAGCCCGATTTGCCAACGCGGTAAGCCGTGCCCAGCAAGCGGCGGCGGTGCTCGAACCCAAACTCAATTTGCTGTACGAAACACTCAAAAAAGGCGAGCTGGGACGCGACCGGGAAATTTCGCCTCGCTGGAAAGCCGGATTCGACCTTGCCATGGGCCGCGTGCTGGCGGCAAAAATCCGCGCGGAATCCTATAACGCCATGCTGGCCCAGGCTAAAACCAAGTTGAAATTCAAGGACGAAAAAAATAACACTTGGATCTTAAGGCCGGCGGACCAGATTTCTACGGGCAGCCAGGCGGAGAAGCTGGCCGCCCGCGCCAAATCCTATTTGCAGCGGGTTGTCGACGAACATGCCGACACGCCCTGGGGGCTGCTGGCTTCGCGCGAATTGCAAACCCCCATCGGATGGCAGTGGACCGAAACGTTCACGCAGCCCCCGCAACCGCCTCCCCGTCGCCCCCCCAGCAACAACAACAATAACAACAACAATATTCGTCGTCCCAATCAAAACCCGCCGCCGGTTGTCCAGCCGAAACCTCGCCGCAGCCCTCCCAAGCTGTAAGTTGACAAGCCCGGCATTACCGAGGTCACCAGAGGCTTCAACCGCCGCACATCTTGCGCCTGTGGTCTGGCGCCGTCGGCGTCACCATTCCAAACGCTGCGCGAGTTTGGCTACGAAGATGCGCAGTTGACCATAAGACACATGGAAGCCAGAAAACGCGAGTAGATACCGCTGGCACTAAAACTCATAAATCGTGGCGTCTTCAGCCACCGCATCGACTCGTTCGGAATCGTAAAACGAGCGGGAAATGTTTTCCACGAGCTTCCCCAGATAAACGGCTTCGAATTGTTGCTCGCTGGTCGAAAGCGACGGCCGGCCATGCGATTTGGGAAATTGGTACTCGGCCGGTCCTTGTGAAAATTCGATCGACCCATCCTGCTCAATGTCGTACACCGTGGTTTTGACCGTGGCCCGTCCTTTGTACATTGTCGTGCCTTCGTGAATCGAATAGCTGCCGATTTCTATGGCCACGACCTTGTCCGCTTCGAGCCCCTTGCCAATTTCGACGAAATCAATTTCGTTCCATCCGTTGCTATCTTTCCAGTGCTCGATTTCCGCATGCGGCACGATTTCCATATTTTTGACTTCGCGCGCCAATATGGATGCCAACGCCTGGCTGACGGTACTGGTCAGCTTGTTCGGACCGTAGGACGAAGCATCGGACACACAAACGATCGCCACGCGCGAGTTTTTCAAACCCGGATACTCTGCCTTGACTTTCAAGCCGTGGATGACGTGCAGTAGTTGCGCGGTCGTGGCAATACAGCCGCCCAGCAGCAACACCGCCAGCGCCATTGAAAACACAGCAGAATTCTTGAGCGATCGCCGATCCATGGCTTGTCCCGATTCAAATAGAGATTTTGATCAACCAATGACCCAAAGTGACCACCACTACGATCATCATCAGCATCAGGATAGTCGGTACGTGCGGTTGAATGATCCACTGTCCGCGAATCGCCGACCCCAGTAACCAGACGATCCCTGGAAGCCGGAGGAAGCTTCGCTGTTTGAGGGGGAGGTGCCAGCCGCCCGAGA
>JBFILF010000145.1:0-10852 GCA_041599835.1 Pirellulaceae bacterium | reverse complement strand
GCGATTCGCTATGCGGCCCGCGGCCAATGGCGGCAAGCCGTGCAACGTGCCGAAGCTTTGGAAGCCGAGTTTCCCGACGCCGCGCCGGTGGTGCAGGCCGTGGCCGCCTGGAACGCCACCCTGAGTCATCAGCAAAAGGCCTGCGAGGCGTTTGGCCGTCTGGCGGCGCTGCCGTCGCTGGCACATGGCGAACGTGTCGACGCCGAATCGTTGAAATTGATCCTCGATCAACAACCGCTGACCGAACCGCTGGATTTGCTGCGGGTGACGTTCGACGTGGACGACGCCCAGGGATTGGCGGAGCAGGCTGCGGCCAGTCCCCGCTTGATCGCCGGCACAGTAATGGACGAGCAGTTTGCCGGTGACGGGCCGCCCCCGTTGGCCGCTTACTTGCTGCTGGAC
This sequence comes from Pirellulaceae bacterium, assembly GCA_041599835.1. Taxonomy (GTDB): domain Bacteria; phylum Planctomycetota; class Planctomycetia; order Pirellulales; family Pirellulaceae; genus CAJQPP01. Next base: position 10,450 of record JBFILF010000145.1, on the reverse strand, counting down.
CGCGATGAAATCAAATCCGCCAAAGATGCCACTGACCAGATGCCCTCGGTGATGGCCGAATTGTTGCTGTTTGGCAAACAAACTGATCGCGCCGCGCGTCTGGAGTTGATGGTGGTGCGCGATGACCGGTTCGAGATGGTTCAGCGAGACCTGGCCTCGATTTTAGACCAATGGATCAGCGAACCGGTATCCACGGACACCGTCAACCAGGTTTCGCGTTTGGATCACGCGATGAGTTTTCAGTGGCATTTGCCCCGTGACATGTCTGCCGATGACCGTCGCGAATTCATCGCCGAGCGCCGTCGCAATGAGATCCTGGACGTTTGGACCACGATCCCGTTTAACGCGCTCGGTGGTCAATCGGCCGAACAAGCCAGCGGCGATCCCAGCAAATCGCTTACTCTTGCCGCGCTCGTCTCCATGATGGAACAGGGCGCGGATGCCCAACTCAACACGGACTTTGATTTTGATGCGTTGCGGGAAAAACTCGGCCTGCCGTTGCCCGAACCGATCGACCCGGCCGGATTGGACATCATGCACCTTTCTCCCGTGCGTTTGCAAAAAGTGGAATTTGACAAGCTCGACGATGAGTCCTTAATGCGGTCATATATTTTGGCGAGCACCGCGGGAAATTTCCGGGCCCTGCGAAAATGCGCCACCGTCGTGTTGGAGCGGCCGCAACTGGAAAAATACCTGCGGTTTGAATCGGTTTACCTGACGCTGGCCAAATTGACAATGAACCCGACAGCAGCATTGGAGTGGATGCACCGTGCCCGACACCATGCATCCAGCAATGGCCGGTCGGTGGGCCATCTGCTGGTTGAAGAATTAGAGCTGCGATTGGGTCGAGGTTTGATTGAAAACTGTTCGGAACTGTTGCGGACCATTCAAGCCAGTCATTCGTCCGATCCGGAAGTACAATACCACCTGGCCGACGTGCTGCAACGGTTCGGTATTGTGGACAGTGAAGGTATGGTGGTCGGCCGTTTGCCAGAAGAGCCGGCGCCGACCGCGGAAGCCGCCACTTCCTCCACGATCTGGACGCCCGATTCCGAGGCACCGGTATCCGGGGGAGCCGGCAAGCAACAAAAATCCAAGTTGTGGCTGCCCGATTTGTCAGATTAAGATGACAGGGGTCAGCTCCGTCTGAAACGAAGGCTAAATCGCAGGATTGCCCTGTGCCGAAATATGTGGTCCGAACCGGTTCGATGCGTACGCTGGGGGTCTTTTCCGCACGCGGTCGCGACGAATATCAACGCGGCATGAGCGTCATCGTACGCACCAATCGCGGACTGGAAACCGGGTTCGTGTTGTGCGAAGCCACCGAAGACGCGCTGTCTCATCTGGACCAACCGGGCGGCGGGCAAATTCTCCGCGAAATGACCGACGAGGACGCCAACGAGTATGCTCATCTGCAGTCGCAGCGCGAAGGCAAACTAAACATCTGCCAATCTCAAATTGAACAACTCGCGTTGGACATGCAGCTGGTCGACGTTGAGCATTTATTTGGCGGAGAACGAATTGTCGTTTATTATCTGGCCGAGCAACGCATCGACTTTCGCGAACTGGTCAAGCTGCTGGCAAGCGAATTCCAGACGCGAATCGAAATGCGGCAAATCGGCGTGCGGGACGAAGCCAAATTGCTGGCCGACTACGGTGATTGCGGCAAACCGGTTTGTTGCAATACGCATTTGACGTCGATGCCCCCAGTGTCCATGAAAATGGCAAAAATCCAAAAATCGACACTCGATCCGACCAAAATATCCGGGCGGTGCGGGCGGCTAAAATGTTGCTTGCGTTACGAGTACGACACGTACGACGAACTGCGCCGTGAACTGCCCCCGCTAGGCGCTCAGATTGTCACCGGGCTCGGTCACGGAACCGTGATTGGGCACGAAATACTCGCCCAGCAGGTGTTGGTGGAAACCGAAGACCATCGAAGAATCCTGATCGACGTGTCTGAGGTGCTGTCGGTGGTCCGCAAAAAAGGCGGGCGTGCGCCACAAGGCGCCTCGGACGATGTGACTTCGTAACTGCCGTTGGTCCGTTGACTTTTCGGTCTGTGGCCAAAAAAAGCTTGAAACCCAGACCGGGCCTTGAAAAACTGTATGAGGATATTGCAGACTGCTGGGCACCACACAAAGTGTTCTGTCCGGTCGTTGGATGTGGAACATTGATCGTGGGGCCATTTACAGGGCGCGTTATGTCTGACGAATCGTTGTCGTTGCAGCAGATGCTTGAGCAGGACGAACGCTACCCGCTGGACGCGTATGTGTTTGTGCGCGACGCGCTGTCATACGCGTCGGATGTGCTCAACTTGGGCAGCGATTCATTGCACGAACCGAGCCTGGAATTTGAATCACCCAGCCGATCCCGTAGCGCCGGTGAGCGACATTTGACCGGCCAGGAATTGTGTGAGGCCATCCGGCTATATGCCATCAACCAGTTCGGATACATGGCCAAAACGGTGCTCAACAATTGGGGCATCACTTGCACCAACGACTTTGGCAATATCGTGTTCAACATGATCAACGTAGGGCTGATGAAAAAATCGCAAAATGACCGGCGGGAACATTTTGACAACGTTTATGAGTTCAGCGACGTATTTGAACGACGATTTGAGCTGAAACTGTCGAGACGTTAATTGGCCAGGACCCATTCCAAGTTGCGTCGACCATCACGACACGTTACGGCCGATGATCGCAAAGAATCGACCGACTCGGCAGATCGCGATTCCGACAAATCACCTCCGCCCCCGGCACGGAATCCCATTGCCCGCCGCCCGGTTTGGCTGGCGATTTCCGTCATCGCGTTCGCGATTTGGATCGTGGTATTAATCGCGCTGGCCATTTCTGCCAGTTAACGACGTCCCGCGCTAAAGCCCGTTGAGAAAATCGACCAATGCTTGCGTTTCGTCGTCACTTAGCTCGCGAGTCAGCCCATGACGAAAGCGGGTGAACAACTCAGCAAGTCCCGCCGCCCGCCCGTCATGCAGCAAACGATCCCGCTGGCTGACGCCCACCAATGATGGAGGATTAAAACGGCGCTGGCCCAACTCATCGACCAACCCGACGTCAAACGTCTGCTCGGATGTCATCGATGGTCCCGAGTGGCATGAGCGACATTCCAATTCTGTGAACAACGATTCGCCAACGTCCATTTGGCGAGTGAAAGCTAGATCGCGGGCTTCCCGAATCGACGGTGGCGGCGGCAAGCTTTTGACAAACGCGGCAATCGCCTCAATTTGATTTTCCTTCGCCGGTAGATCGGACTGCATGGTGTCTTCGATAGAGTTCCTGATTTGTTCCGCCAGCGTTGCCGCGGAACCATTCCATGCAAACGGCGCCGTATCGCCATGTCCCAGCAGCGACAAGACACGCTTGGGCGCTCCGAAAGACTGATCGCTTAGATTGTCATTCAGAAAACCGCTGGTATGACCTTCGACATGACAACTGTGACAGCTCATCCATCCGTCGTGCGATAATCGCGCGCTGAAGAATAGCCGCTCGCCCTTATCCATCACAGTCGGTCGGGGCGTCCGGCCCAGCGCCATGGTGGCGATCACTTCCCGCCGATCAACGTCAATTGCTGAGATCGTGTCGTCGAAATAGTTGGCGACCAACAAACGACGTCCGTCACCGGAAAATTGAAGGGCAACGGGCCGGCGACCCACATCAACAAAACTGAAACCGCGTCGATCTAAACCACCCAAGGCAACTTGATCAACACCTCCGATCGCGATCGCCAGCATTCCGGATTGAGAAATCGCAATCGCGCCTGGATCTCCCTTGGCATCGCCAGTCCCTCCCACGGGAATGCTAGGGATTTCAGCCAGCGGCTGAAACGGCTGTTTCATTAAACGCCGGGGAGTCATTCGTCTGATTTCATTGGCGACGGTCAGGCCCCAGTGGACGTCATTTCGAGTCACCCGCGCCAACCGATTGAGCAACTGTTGCGTCACCACAATTTCATTCGTCTTCGGCAGCACCGCCACACCACCGACGCGTCGGGACGAAAAATGCCCCGAGGCAATGATCTGTGTCGCCGCGGCATCCACCACGGCGTATTGGTCGCCAAATGCATCGATGGCAAAAACGCCATCGGCTTGCAAAGCGTGACACAGGTGCCCCGGCGCAAACGGCAAATTGACCGTATTTCCAACTGCTGCTGTGACGGATTGTGACCGCGGTAATTCAACGCGAGTGAGTTGCCGCGACCACAAACCGGCCACGTAAACGGACTGACGATCGCGTCCCACCGACAATCGAATCGGGTACTTACAGACGCCCACACTCCAGGCGATTCGCGGCTGGTCACCCGACAGGTCGATGCATGACAGGGTGTGTTGCCGAAAGTCAACGGCCAGAAACTGCTGGTCGCGCCAATGCGCCAAGTCCGTGATTTCGCGTCCAACCCGCCACGTTTCGGCAGTTTGCCATTGCTCCAAATCGACAATCGAGATGGAACCACTCGCCCGGTTTGCCACAAGTAAACGGTTATCGCCCGGCGCAAATGCGAGGGCAACGGGACGATGGCGGACCGGGACGTCGGCCGACAAACGAGATAACGGCTCGCCGTCCGCCTGCCGAATACTCCAGGGTTGCCAACCGTTCGCCGCCAGCAAAGCGGCCGACGACAAACTGACTAAAAGCAAACGCAACATCGGGGGAACGACCCATTTTCGGACAAAACGAAACAACATTATTGTTGACCCCGTCTCCCGCGTTGGCAACGCGAATTGACCGACGACAACTGCCGAATATTTTTTGGTAAAGGGCCAGAGTCGTTAAACGGGTTGATCGGCGCGAAACGTTCGGCGAGAGAATCCTAAACGATCGGTGAGCGATGACACCGATTGGTTGAATTCGATAATCTCCTCGTCGTCAAATATCCAGCGGTACTTGACGCCGCACCAGGCGAGCAGGGTAAACACCAACAGCCCCGTGGGCAGCGGCAACAGAATGCACAGTGGCAGGGCGGCCGTCAACCAGACGCCCGCGTCCGGTCGCCAACCAAATCGCTGATTAATCAGGTACAGCGCAAACAGGCCGACAGCGTTGGACGTTGCTGTCGCTAGTACCGCACCGTTCAGCCCGTACCGCGGAATCATCCAATAGTTTAGCGCGACATTGGCCACCAGCGCGATCGTCAGCATCAGGCATGCCCACTTGCCTTGCTCGCGACACCACAGGTAGTCCTGGCCGACCGCCATCAACCCATACCAGATGCAATAGACCAGCGTCAGCGGCAGCACCGACCAGCCCGCGTCGTATTTGCCTTGTAACAGGTACTCAAACAGCAGCGGTGCCATGAGCACAATCATCAAACCAGCAAAGGAAAAGACCAGACCGGTCAGCTTCAGCGTCCACCGCAGTTGCCTGGAAACGGCTTGTTTGTTGCCTCGCTCCCAATGCGCCGCCAGATAGGGCATGAGCAAACCGCTCAACAGCATGGCCACACTGACCAACATCAATGGGATGACCCGGCCACTGTGGTATTGGCCAACCAGCGCTTGGGCCTCCACGCTGGATACCGGCGACAAGTGCAACAACATGTTTCGATCGGCCAGTTCAAACAAGTTGCTGGCAATGTTGATCAACCACAGCCAGGCGGCGAACGGACCGACGCGCGACCACATAGTTCGCTGATTCAGCGGCTGACGACTGTCGCCGATCATTCGCCAATTTATCGACAGGTACCAGGCGGCTGGGACGATGCCCAGCAAACAACTAACGGCAAACCCAAACGTTACGGCTTCGGTGCTGGCGTCCCACCACAACAACAATCCGACCGCCAGCATGGCGAAGGAAACGCCGCTGATCAATCGCATGCAGGTCACCAACCGAACTTGACGCAACGATTCCATGAGCGACGTCACGAAGTTCAACGCGATGACCAACACCAGCGCCAAGGCCATTATCAGTACCAGCGATTGCTGAGCCACGTCGCGAAACAGCCAACCCGAAATCGTTTCGGAAAACAGCAACATGGTCGCGGTGAACACGATGGTTCCGCACAGGCTGATGGCCGCGATTCGCGACAAAAACGATCTGAGTTGTCCCCGCTGCCGGTAATGCTCCACGTAACGGCTGAACGAGCCAGGCAGGCCCAAAACTGCCAGCGGTGCCAGCAACAGTAAATAACTCCAGGTCAACGACCATTGCCCCAATTGATCGTCCGGCAGCAACCGGCAGAGCAAGATACTGCGGGCCAATCCGATCAGCCGTTGAATCGCCGTTATCGCCAAGGCGAAGGCGATGCCGAACTTCAGCGAATCGACTTTCAGACGTGGAATCTGCTCGTCTTGCTCACCGCGGCTTTCGGTCGACAGATTCTCGAGCGACATCTAGCGGCAATCAGAAAATAGTTGGGAGGATAACCAGGCGCGCAATCCGGCTTTTTTTGTTCGTCAAAATGTTGGATACAGCGGCTAGTGGGCCAGCCACCAATGCGCGGGTCGATTCGAAATGGCCTCAAAATGACGATGCCGCATCAATTTTGCGAAATGTGGGGATTACACGGGCGCAATCATAGGCCGCACCAGCGGGCGTGATTCGCGAATTCGGCTGGCATAGCACCCAAGCCAATAATCGTCCGTCAGTTCACTAGTGTGTTCACCTCCAACATGAACACGGGCGTGACTGCTTGTTTGCATTCAACATGATCTCCTCGCGTTTGGAAAGTCTTTAGGAGTTTGTTATATTCTTCCAGGTAATGGTTGGTTGGTTCGTTGCAAGTTGAAAACGAGCAAATCTCAAGCTCAATGTTGATGCGGAACGCTGACACCGCACCTGATCGAGACACGAAATAGCGACGCCATAAATATTCATGGATAAAACGTTCAACGTCGATTTGACGGTCGTCGCTGAGAACTTGAATCTGCCGCTTGAGCAAATTCAATCCGCGGTCGAGTTGCTGGAACAGGGAAATACGATCCCGTTCATCGCCCGCTATCGGCGCGATGAAACTCGAAATCTGGCCGAACGATCGCTCCGCGCGATCAAGGACGAAGTCGCCCGACTTCGTGGTTTGGCCGAGCGCAAGTCCATCATTCTGAAATCCATCGAAAGCCAGGGGCAGTTAACTGACAAACTGCGGAAAGAGATTGAATCAACGCATCAGTCCCGGCGATTGGAAGACTTGTATCTGCCCTTTAAACCAAAGAAACAATCGCTGGCGGCCACCGCCAGGCAACAGGGCCTGGAGCCACTGGCGCGCGACGTTTTGGAAGATCAAACCTCGGACGTGGACTTGGCAACACGAGCCACCGAATTTGTCCGCATCGACAAGGGACTAAACAACATCGATGAGGTGATCGACGGAGTCAAACATCTGCTGGCGGAGCGATTCGCGGAACGGATCAAACTGCGAAAAGAACTGCGCAAACTCTATTTGGACCACGCAGTGATCAAAACGCAATTCGTCGATGCCACCGCCCCGGAGGACGGCCGCGCTGCCAGTCCGCCGGCGGACGACAGCCAAAAAACAGCAGCTCGCAAATCCAGCTCCGAACATGCAGCTGCACCAGAAAACCAACAGAAGCCAACCAGCGAGCCTGTTGCCACCCCCACGAAAAACGCTGCAGCCGATGATAACGATCAAAAAAACAGCCAGGCCGTCAATGTCGATTCGGCGATAACCGAATCTGCCGGGAATGCCCCGCAAGCGGAATCGTCACCATCCCCGGTTGTTGACGAACAGACGGCGACCGGTGATGCCCAACCGGAGGCCGATCCCAAACAAGAAACATCACCGCAGGGGTCGTCCGATGCACCGGCCGCCGGACCCTCCGAGCCCGGCGACAACGTGACGGGCACCCCACCGGCAACCGCCAGCATTCCGCCGGCCGCCAAGCCCGCCAAAACAAACAAACGCAAGGCCAAAAAGAAACGAAACGCTTTCGAAGAATTTAGAAACTTCGAAGAGCCAGTAAAAAAAATCCCCCCTCATCGAATTCTGGCCATTAACCGGGGAGAGCGGGCAGGGAAATTGAAGTGCCGCTTATCCGTCGCAGAAGACCAAATTCATCAACTGACCCGTTCCACATTGATTCCCGAGAACCACCAGTTCGCGGACTTTTTGTGGGATGCTGCAGAAACAGCGCTGCACAAATCCATCTTGCCCAGCATCGAACGGGAAATCCGCCGAGAACTGACGGAAAAGGCCGAGACCCACGCCGTTAATGTGTTTTCCCGAAATTTGCGGCATCTGTTCCTGCAACCACCAGTCCGCGGCCAACGCATCTTGGCCATTGATCCGGGGTTCCGCACGGGTTGCAAAGCAGCTTGCCTCGATGAACTGGGTAACCCGCTGGGATATATCACCATCACTATCGTTGGCAACCAACAGCGAAGACAGCAAGGGCGAGAGGCTTTGGTCGAATTGATCAACCAGCACCAGCCGAGGCTGATCGCCATCGGCAACGGCAATGGATGTCGCGCCACCGAGCAACTGGTTTCTGACATTTTGCAAAACGAGGTGGCCGATCGGTCGTTGAAATACACGATAGTCAACCAGGCGGGGACCAGCGCGTATTCCACCAGCGAAATTGCCCGCGAAGAACTTCCCAATCACGAGCCGGTGATCCGCAGCGCAATATCCATCGGGCGCCGTTTACTGGACCCGCTGTCGGAGTTAGTCAAAGTCAATCCGGCGAATATTGGCGTCGGCATGTACCAGCACGACGTAAAATCAAAGCACTTGCAGGATTCCCTGGAAAGCGAGTTGGAATCCTGCGTGAATTTTGTCGGCGCAAACGTCAATACAGCCAGCGTTTCGCTGTTGAAATTTGTGGCCGGACTGGGACCGTTAACTGCTCGAAACTTAATTGAACATCGCCAGGAGCAGGGTCCGTTCACCTCCCGCGAGCAATTGAAACAGGTGCCACGATTTGGCGAAGTGACGTTTTTGCAGGCGGCAGGTTTTTTGCGAATCGCCGATGGCGAGAATCCGCTTGACCGAACGTCGATCCACCCGGAAAGTTATGAAATCGCCAACCGAATCATGCAACGGATTGGCGGTTCGCTGGACGATTTGTTTCTGCCCACACCGCCCGCCACACCGACCACGGCCCACGCAGGCGACAACGCGACGTCAACCGAGATACCTTCCACCGAGACACCTTCCACCGAGACACCTTCCACCGAGACACCTTCCACCGAGTCACCTTCCACCGAGACACCTTCCACCGAGACACCTTCCACCGAGACACCCTCAACCGATTCAACGTCTGTCGCAGTTCCTGCCGATCCATCGACGACCAATGTGGACGTCAAATCGACGGAAACATCTTTGCCGCCGACTGCACGCGCGAGCTCGGAATCGCTTACCGAAGCCGACGCGGTAGACGGCCCGGCGGCCGCGCAACCGGATTCGTCAATGACCGCTACCGCCACCGTGGCGGCAACGCCTGCCCAATCGTCCCTATCCCCGGCGATGCTGTCGGAGAAACGCCATCGCCGAAACGAACTGATCAAAAAAATTAAATCGCTGGATGCCACCGAGTTGGCGCGCGAGTTTGAGATTGGCGAAATCAAGATTCGAGACATATTGCGCGCGTTGCGATTTCCGCAACAGGATCCGCGCGAAGAATCGCCCGCGCCGATATTTCGCCAAGAGATACTTAAGATCGACGATATAAAAAAGGGCATGCAATTGCGGGGCCAGGTTGTCAACGTCGTGGATTTCGGCGTTTTTGTCGACATCGGGATTGGTGAAAGTTGTCTCGTGCACATCAGCCGACTATCCAAACGGTTTGTGAGAGATCCCTATTGGCTGTATTGTGTCGGCGATATTCTGACGTTGTGGGTGCAGGACGTCGATCTCGACAAACGACGCGTGACGCTAACCGCCATACGCCCGGATTCGGCAACGCCTCACCGCAAGCCGAATGAACGACGCGGCCGCCGAAAACGCTCCGACGCTGGAGCGTCGCGTTCCAAATCTTCTGCAGGCCGAGGGACTCATCAAACGCGACACAAGCGACCTCGCAAACGCCCGTCCAAACCCAAGCCGGTAACCCCCATCACCGATGGCATGGTACAAGGCAAGGAACCCATGCGCTCGTTTTCGGATTTGCTGCAATACCACGAACGACAAGCAAACGAAGACAAATCGCCTCCGCCCAAATCGGAATAAATTCATGCCGCCCGCGGCGCTAATAGGTAGCCGCTTCCGCCAAGTCGGGATGTCCGAAAATCAGCTGAGATGCCGCGAAAGTCGTGTCAGATTCACAAGGCCGACAAAGCCAGCTGCGAAGCGGCGCGATTAGGTACCCCCGACCGTCAGGTCGGGGTACGGCTCAAATTTGCCACGGGGATGGTTGTGGTCTTTTCGCGATCACCGTCCCTCAGTCGTGTCAGATTCAAAAGGCTGACAGAGCCAGCCGCGAAACGGCGCGATTAGGTAGCCCCGACCGTCAGGTCGGGGGTACGGCTCAAATTTGCCACGG
>JBFILF010000144.1:0-10927 GCA_041599835.1 Pirellulaceae bacterium | reverse complement strand
CCGTTGAAAAAGTGCGACTTTTACCGAAAACCGGCCCAGCTGCGGTCAGTGCGCTTTGTCCAGGCCGCCAATGGACAATCCTCTGACAATTTGGCAGCAGACCGCATCGTCGCGGCAGAGGAGGAGACCGGTCAGCGGTGACCGATCGGCGGTGAGGCATGACCATCGCCCCTAACGATTCAATCAGTCGGAAAAACCCGTCATTTCCCCTGCCGCCGTCGGCTGGGATCGATCGATTTGACGCTTGTCAAACCGTGGTGCCGTTGCAAAATAGATAGACATGGATTGATCCCGAATCCAGCTCCTCGGCAATCAACTCAACTGTGTCTTGCGGGACGGGAACTCCGCAAGGCATTGGACATCGAAATGCCCATTCAAACTACGTGTAATTGCGGTTTCTCATTCGCGGCCAAGGACGCACTGGCGGGGCGGACCGTCAAATGCCCGCGATGCAACAAGCCACTGCTTGTCCCGGATGCATCGGCAAAAGTGGCTGCTGGCGCAGCAGCTTCGGGACCGCAAGTCAACAAAAAACTGCTGGATCTGTTGGACGAGGCTGGCGTCAAGTCGACACCGAAAGGTCCCATTTGCTCGGCCTGCGGCGAAGAGATGGACCCAACAGCCGTTATCTGCGTCAACTGTGGCTACAACGTGGCAACTGGTCAGTACCTCGATACATATGCGGACGAAGAGGAGTTGCCCGCCGAAACAACGGGCATGACCGACGCCGAAAGGGCAATGGTTAAAGCGGAAGCCGAGATTGAGGAAACGCCGATTACGGCCGAGCAGCAGGATTTCGGTGACGGCGCTGATTCTTACGTGATCGCGATGGTCGCGGCCTCCATCTTGGCCATCTTGATCCTGGTTGGATTGGGCGTCGTGCTGCTAATGGAATCATTGACGGATACCGTCAACACGGGACTGATTAGTGCCGTGGCATCAACGGCTTTGGCATTGATTTGCGGCGTGTGGATTACCGTCGTCGCCTTTCGCAGCAACATCGCGCACGCGATCGGTTGTCTGGCATCACTAGGACTCTATTGCCCGATTTACGGCTTTATTCAGGGAAAGGGCACGATCGCCGCCGCGATCGTCATGTTGGTTGCAATTATTATTGGCGGCTCGTCCTGGGCGTACTGCTATTATTCCGGCGTGATTTAACTGACTGGACCTTGCGTCGGATTGGCCAGTTGACGCGGCAGGTTGACAGCACATGATACAGCCGCGCCGTTAATGGGCTCTGCAAGCCTGCGGATTGCGAAACATTTCTTAGTTAATTTGTTCTGATTGCGCAAAGCGAGAGTTGTTACCGCCCGTGGTAATGCCCCGGGGCGGTTGATTGATGACGTCGGGGATCGGTTGTCGCCGGCCCGATCGAGTCAGATAGGCATGGACTCAGCGGAACGACGTCGGTACTCTGATAGCAAATCCAGAGACTCTGCTGACCGTATTGTATGAGCCAACGTTCTTTCTTTGCGAGGCGAATGCCGTTTTTCGGCAATCGCGCCATGTTGATCATGTGCGCGATATTCTTTGCACTCCCCTTCATATTGCGCGGCGCCCGCGAAGCGATCGACACCACCAAAAACGACGTAACCGATTGGTTGCCGGCTTCGTTCGAAGAGACGACCGAATTGAGGCGGTTTCGCGATTACTTCATCGGTGACCAATTCGTCGTGGTCAGCTGGGACGGCTGCAACCTGGCCGACCAGCGTTATCAGTTGCTGTTGCAAAAGATCCGCCGCGAATCCGAGGCTCATGACGATCAGCTGCGCCAGGAACTGAAGTCGCTTGATCCTAGTTCCGAACGATTCGCCCTGATCAAAGAAGAGTTGGAGGCGCGGGATTGGGCGACTGAAATCGGACTGCATACGACGGGCGATTACCACATTGATTGGGGCGAGCACAACGAAAAATGGCTGCAAGGCAAAAACAAGCAATGGTATTTCATTAAGTCCAATGGCGACGTGTTTAAATGGAATGGCCAGAACAATTTAATCCACGCCGTTGGCCGCAGCCTGCAAAGATTCTTTAAAGGCAAAAACCGCGCGGAAGGCACGTTTGTAAAACGGTTTGGGACCCAGGACAACAACCGGTTTTATCAAGACCCGACTCTGATGTCGGCAAGATTTTTTGCTGACGTGACGACGGGACCTGAGATCTTCGAAAAGATGGCGGGCGAAAACGGCACGATGCGCGTCGGTCAGTGGAAGGACGGCGAGCTGTCAGCGTTCAAATCGCGCATCGAAACTCACAAACGATTGTCCGGAGTGTTGTTCGGTCCGACGCCGCCGCCTGAGTTTGACTGGACGTTGAATTCACTGTTGGACGTGATTCCACCTGAGAAACAGGTGTTGATTGACGAAGACCGCAAAGTCGAATACCAGTTGTTCATCGAAGAACTGCTGGAGTCGACGTACAACGGCAGTATGGACGCGCTGCAAAATGCACCGCAGGAAACCAAATTGGAACATTGGTTTCAAATCTGGCAGCGCCTCGACATAGACGCGCCACCCCGTCAAACCTGCCTGTTAGTGACCCTGAACGATCCGGTGTTAAATGAACTGGCTCGGGTGGTGGGCCGGCCGGTGCTGGGAAAACCGCGGGGTCGGATTTTGGAACTGGCGACCGGTCAATGTGGAATCGAACCGGAAAACTTGCATCTAGGTGGACCTCCGGTGGACAACGTCGCGATCGACGAAGAAGGGTCGATCACCTTGTTCCGCCTGGTCAGTTTATCTGCCATCATCGGATTTACGCTGGCGGATTTGAGTTTTCGCAGCATTCGCGTGACGTTGATGCTGTTTTTCGTGGGCGGCGTGGCGGCCATCGCCAGCTTGTCCTTCGTGTGGTTTGGCGGCACAACGATGGACGCCATTCTGATGACAATGCCCTCACTGGTCTATGTGCTGGGACTGTCCGGTGCGGTACACGTCGTGAATTACTATCGTGACGCCTGCCGGGAAAGCGGGCCGACGCGGGCAGCCGACATCGCCGTTAGACACGGGCTGTTTCCCTGCTCGTTGGCTGCGTTTACCACAGCGCTTGGTTTGATTTCGCTGTACACCAGCAACCTGGTTCCGATCAAGAAATTCGGCCTGTTTTCCGCCGTCGCCACCTTGGCCACGGTGATATTGCTGTTCACCTATTTACCGGCCTCGTTGACGATTTGGCCGCCCGGTTATCGCCGGCAACGTAACCCAGAGTCAACGGACTTGCCGCAGCGCAAAACCAAAATGAATGTGACGGCTTGGGTCGATCGTTTTTGGGATCGGACAGGGCGGTGGGTCGTCAGAAACCATGCAGTGGTCAGCATCACTTCGGTCATCTTGCTGGTGGTCTTCGCCTATGGAATTTCGCGGGTGGAAACCAGCGTGCAACTTTTAAAGTTGTTCCGGTCCGATGCCAAGATTCTCCGCGATTACGCTTGGATGGAAAGGAACCTGGGCAAGCTCGTGCCGATGGAGCTGGTGATCGAGGTCGACGTCGATGCGCAGGAACGTGATGACCTGGTGGCCGTGGACGCCACGAAATCGGAGTTGCTGGACAACGATCTGAAATTGTCCATGTTGCAACGCATGGAGTTGTCCGACCGGGTACGCCGCTTCGTATTGGCAGTGTTCGGAGACGAAAGTCCGATTGAGGAAAAACGCATCGTCGGAAACAGCATGTCCAGCGACGTGGCCACGCCACTGAGTATGGTGGTCAGCTCGCAAGAAAAATCGATGATGCGGTTGTCGATCAACCAGGAATTGCGAGACAAACGGTCCGCCTTGCTGGAACAGGACTATCTGCGCATCGACGACGAAACGTTTCAAGAAATGTGGCGCATCAGTTTGCGACTGGCGGCGCTCAACAACGTCGATTACGGCCAATTTGTCAGTGAACTGAAAACGGTGGTGGAGCCGGTGATGGCCGGATACCGTTACCGGCTGAGAATACTTAAGGCATTGCAAAAGCGGTTGGGTGAATCCAGTCTGGAGCGCGGTGGTATCCTGGTAATCGGGCCGGCGCCTTCGCCCCGACCCAAAAATGACGAAGCGGCCCAGGTCAATGCGCTGGCCAGTGACGGGTCGGTTGATCAAACACAGATTTTTGTCGACACGCTTCGCGATTTGATCGAGAACAGTGGATTTCGCGGTCGCGGCATCAAGGAGATCATTGAATCTCAGCCCGGCAAATTGGGCCGCTTTTACTCCTGGCGAGTACCGTCCACGTTTCAGAATCCGCCTGAGCCCGAGGCGTGGAAACGGCTGCTGACCTTGTTCGATTGCGTCGTCGTTGTGCAGGATCATGAAAAAATTGACCTGCCGCTAACACGCCAGGCATCTGCTGTTTTTATTGACGCCAGTGACCACCGGTTTGAAATCGATCCCAGCACCAAAAAACCATTGCCGGGCATGATGACCGCCGCCCAACGCCATGACGACGGCGACGAAGTCTCGTTGGTCACCACGACGTATACGGGCATCGTTCCCATCGTTTACAAAGCGCAACGGTCGCTGCTGGCCAGCTTAATCAAAAGTATTTGCCTGGCTTTTTTTATGATTGCCATCGTGATGATGGTGTTGTTGCGACCATGGGGAGAACGCCTGCGACTGGGAAACGCGCTTAATTTTCGCGCCGGCATGATCTCCATGCTGCCCAACGTGTTCCCGGTGGTAATTATCTTTGGCGCCATGGGACACGTGGGCAACCTCGTCGATATCGGATCCATGATGACGGCCAGCGTCGCAATGGGCGTGGCGGTCGACGACACCATTCACTTTTTGAATTGGTTCCGCAAAGGGATGAGGGAAGGTCTGGACCGATTGTCGTCCATTCGCCTTGCCTATCGCAAAGTGGCCACGGCGATGACCCAGACCACGCTGATCGGCGGGCTTGGTTTATCGGCGTTCGCCTTTAGCACTTTTATGCCCACTCAACGATTCGGCATTTTGATGCTGTTCCTCTTGGCGGCCGCCCTGATTGGTGACCTGATCTTGTTGCCCGCTTTGTTAGCCGGCCCGTTGGGCAAATTATTTTATCGGGAAACGGGGCCCCCCCGGCCCGGCCGGGGCATGCGCGCGCGGGCGTCCGGCGATACGACCGCAGCCGTCACTACGGCTGCCGATGGGATCTCGGCACCCGATTCACAAACTGCGGGCACCGCCGATACCCACCAAAGCCGGGACCCCGTGCAGCCACCCTACATCATGAAAAACCGCCAGCGCATGATCGGCGAGTCTGGCGAAACAGGTTGACCGATTGCTCGCGGTTCGGCATATACGCTGAATGCGCCGTGTGTTAGCTTTGAATGTATGGACACGCGCGGCGATCAATCCGAAATGACACGAAGTCGGGGCGACTGGGCTCCCGATTCTTGGACGCGTTTCCCGGCCAGCCAACAACCGGCGTATCCCGATGCCGATGCAGTCCGATCTGTGATCGAACGTCTTTCCAACCTGCCGCCGCTGGTCACCAGTTGGGAAATCGAGAATCTCAAGCAGCAAATCGCACTGGCGGCCGAAGGAAAAGCATTTTTGTTGCAGGGCGGCGATTGTTCGGAACGCATCGAAGACTGCCAAACCGCGGCCATCGTGCGAAATTTGAAGGTTTTGATCCAGATGAGTTTCGTGCTGACGTACGCCTCCAACAAACGCGTTATCCGCGTGGGACGAATCGCCGGCCAATACGCCAAGCCCCGGTCGGCCGACACCGAGACGCGCGACGGAGTAACATTGCCAGTGTATCGCGGCGATATTGTCAATCGCAGTCCCTTCACGTCGCAGGACCGCGTGCCCGACCCGGAATTGTTGATTCGGGGGTACGAACATGCGGCCATGACATTGAATTTTATTCGCAGTTTGATTGGGGGCGGGTTTGCCGATTTGCATCATCCGGAAAACTGGGATTTGGATTTTGCCGCCGACTCGCCGCGCTCCAAGCAATACCACCAAATGGTCGACTCGATTGCCAATTCACTTCAATTCATGGAATCGATACTCGATCGATCCATCGCGGACAGCAAATCTGTGGAGATTTTTACATCCCACGAAGGTTTGTTATTGGCTTACGAGCAAGCTCAAACCAAGCGCTTACCGCGGCGCAAGGGCTGGTATAACTTGAACACGCACTTCCCCTGGATTGGAAACCGCACCCGTGGATTGGATGGAGCCCACGTGGAATATTTTCGGGGCATCGAAAACCCGATCGGATTCAAGATCGGTGCCGATATTCAGGTTGATGAGTTGATACGGCTGATCGATGTGTTGAACCCGGAAAACTCGCCGGGCCGGATCACGGTCATTCATCGTTTCGGGGCGGACCGGATCGCCACTCACCTGCCGCCCGTAATCCGGGCAGTTCAGAAAACCGGACAGCGTGTCTTGTGGTGTTGCGATCCAATGCATGGAAACACTTTTCAAACACCTAACGGCACCAAGACCCGTCGTTTTGACAAGATCTTTGACGAATTGAAGCAGGCGTTCGAATTGCACCGCGAACACGATTCGCTTCTGGGCGGAGTGCATCTGGAGTTGACCGGGGATAATGTTACGGAATGTGTTGGCGGCGCGCGGGGAATTACCGAAGCAGACTTGACGCGGGCTTATAAATCAGCCGTCGATCCTCGATTGAATTACGATCAGGCGATGGAAATCGCCTTCTTAATTGCCGATCAAATGTCAGCATGAATTTCGATCTACGCCACGTTGATTGGTTGATCGATGCTTGATCTCGGCGGATTTGTTATGATTTCGACCGACACACCGGCATGAATTGTGAAAAGGTAACCGGGTTGAGCGGTCGGCAAATCGAATTACGTGGTGTCCGCGTTCACAATCTGAAAAATATTGACTTGGATGTACCGCATGGCCAGCTGTTGGTGTTGTGTGGACTGAGCGGCAGCGGAAAAACGAGCCTTGCGCTGGATACGTTATTTGCCGAAGGACAGCGACGGTACGTCGAATGCTTTTCCACCTACGCGCGACAGTTTCTGGATCAGCACGAAAAACCCGACGCCGATCGCATTGATGGTGTGCCGCCGGCGATCGCCGTGACTGCGTCCAAGCGCGCTGGCACCAGCCGCTCCACCGTGGGCACCGTTACCGAGACCATCGACTTTCTCAGGTTACTGTTTGCCCGAGTTGCGACTCCGGTCTGTCCGGATTGCAATTTAGAAGTAACGGCTCACTCCGTTCAGTCCGTTCGGAAATGGGCCCAGTCGTTGGCCCGCGAACTGAAGTTCTTGATTGGATTTGAGTTGCGCGACGAGGATGCCGATGCATTGATCCAGCGCCTCGTCGACGCGCGACGAGCAGGTTTTCGGCGAGCAGTCGTGAACCGGCAGACGATCCAGTTGGGAAGCGAGCTGGAAGATCAAATGGCCGCGGCCAATCCAAACCGCATCGTCGTAATCGTCGATCGTTTGACGACCCGCGACATCGACAAGCCCCAACAAACGGCCCGGCTCGACGACTCGCTGGAAACGGCATTTCGGCATGGCGACGGGGACATTCAAATCTTGGTTCAGTCGTCATCGGATGATGCAAGCGCCAATCGTGAGGTGATTGACGGCGAGACATTTGTCGTTTTCCGTTTCTCGAGTCGGCGCGAATGCTCCAAATGCGGCCGTGTCTTTGCGGAACCCGAGCCGAATCTGTTCAGTTTCAACAGCCCCTATGGTGCCTGTCCTACCTGTGAAGGATTCGGCAGCATTCAAACGTTCGACATGAGAAAGATTGTGCCTGATGAAACCCGGACGATTCGCCAGGGTGCGATTGCGCCATGGAACACGCCGGCGTACCGGCATGAATTGGACGAGTTAATCGAATTGGCCGAAGACTACAGTTTTCCTCTCGATGTTCCGTTTCGCGAGTTGAAACCCCAGCACCGGGATTTGTTATGGGGCGGCGTAAAGGAGCGCGATTTTGGAGGACTTAACGGCTTTTTTAGGTGGTTGGAGCGACGCAAATACAAGATGCATTTGCGAGTGTTTCTCAGCCGCTGGCGGAGTTTCGTGGAATGCCCCGATTGCCGGGGGCGGCGCCTGAGCGAGATGTCGTTGGCGTATCGGCTTAACGGCCGCAATATCGCCGAACTATCTCTGATGCCCGTCGTCCAATTGAATCCGTTCCTGCAGGAACTGGAGTTGCCGGCATCGGCGCAGCGATTGGCGTCGCGCGTGCTGGCGCAAATTCAGCAGCGACTGCAATACCTTGGTGATGTTGGCGTCGGCTACCTAAGCCTGGATCGCACCATGCGGACGCTGAGTGATGGTGAAAAGCAAAGGGTGTCGCTGACTCGAGCACTCGGCTCGTCGTTGGTGAATTTGTTGTACGTACTGGATGAGCCGTCCAGCGGTCTGCATGCGGCTGACGTCGAGCGGATCAAGCTGCAGATCCGCAAACTTCAACAACGCAGAAACACCGTCGTGATGATCGAGCACGACCCAGAGATCATTCAAGCGGCAGAACGAGTCGTCGAGATTGGACCGGGCGCTGGAATCCGCGGCGGCCGCATTGTATTTGACGGCACGCCCGACCGTATTTTGCAGGACGACACGTCGATCACAGGCCAATTCATGTCCGGGCGACGCGGTTTCGCCATATCGGATCAAAAACGGCCGGCCACGCGCGGTTCGATCAAGCTGATGGGTGCGCGAGGGCACAATTTACAAAACGTAACCGTGGAATTTCCACTGGGTTTACTGTGCCTCGTAACCGGGGTCAGCGGCGCCGGTAAAAGCAGTCTGGTTCAGCGCACGCTGGGCCCGGCACTTTTGAAATCCTTGGGACGCGAATCCGATAGCGGTTTGCCGTATTCCGACTTGTTGGGGGCCGGCAAGATTGACAACGTCGTGATCATTGATCAATCGTCGTTGGCGCGTTCGTCGCGAAGTAATCCGGTAACGTATGTCAAAGCTTTCGACGAAATTCGCAAGATCTTTGCGGAAACCGTCGACGCGCGAACGCGCAATCTCAAACCCGGCCATTTCAGTTTTAACGTCGAAGGCGGGCGCTGCGAAAAATGCCTGGGCGAAGGTTATGTGTCGATTGACATGCAATTCATGGCCGACGTATTGCGCCGTTGCGATGTCTGTGAAGGCCGGCGGTTCCAAGCTGACACGCTCAAAGTTCAGTTTCGCAATCGAAATATCGCCCAGGTGCTCGACTTGACCGTGACTGAGGCATTCACATTTTTTCGCGGCTACAAACGTGTTCAGTCGCGGCTAAAACTGCTCAAGGACGTCGGGCTGGAATACCTGCAGCTTGGTCAACCGTCCAGCACGTTGTCGGCCGGGGAGGCACAACGGCTCAAATTGGCGTTATTCCTGGGTCAGGCCTCGAAAAAACGCACTTTGTTCTTGATGGATGAACCCACGGCAGGCCTGCACATGGCAGACGTGGTGCGGCTGGTGGACTGTTTCAATTCGCTAATCGACGTCGGACATTCGTTGATTATCGTCGAGCATGATTTGCAGTTGATGCTGCATGCCGACTACGTGATTGACATGGGACCGGGGGCGGCCGACAAAGGCGGGCGCGTGGTGGCAACTGGAACTCCACAAGAAATCAGTGAGAATCAAAGTAGCCTCACCGGGTCCTTTTTACGACGACATTTATCCCAGGTGGCAACGTGAACAGCGATTGGCATGACGCGGAGCAACTGCCCCCCGCCTGGGAGCGGTACGCGCGGCAAATCCGTTTTGCGCCGTTCGGCCTGGACGGCCAACAGCAGCTATCCAGCAGCACCGCATTGGTGGTCGGTTGCGGCGCGCTGGGCAGCGTCGTTGCCAACACGCTTGTCCGCGCCGGTGTCGGGCGAGTCAAAATCGTCGACCGCGATTATCTGGAATTGAACAACTTGCAGCGTCAAGTCTTGTATGACGAACAAGACGTCGCAGACGGATTGCCAAAAGCGGTGGCGGCGGCCAGAAAACTGCAGCGGATCAATTCGCAAGTCACGATCGAGCCAATCGTCGCCGATTTTGATTATCGCAATGCGCGGGCGCTGGCCAACGACGCCGGCGTGTTGGTCGACGGCACCGATAATTTCGAGACTCGTTTCCTGCTCAACGATCTCTCATTCGAGACGGGAATACCATGGGTTTACGGCGGCTGCGTCGGCAGCGAAGGTCAATCCATGACCATCATCCCCGGCCAAACGGCTTGCCTCCGGTGTTTGATGGTCGACGGTCCGCCGCCACCCGGCACAACCCCAACGTGCGATTCGGCAGGGATTCTCGGTGCCGTCGTTAACGTGGTGGCCTCAATTCAAGCTAACGAGGCGATCAAAATCCTCTCCGGGCACATCGACCAGGTCAGCCTTAAGCTGACGATTATCGATTTGTGGAGCAATCGTGTGCGCCAAATGAGTCTGGACGGTTTGGGCGAGAAAGTAAATTGTCCGACGTGCCGGCAACTTCAATTCGAATGGCTGGGCGGCCAACGATCGAGCGCCACCGCCGTCCTGTGCGGTCGCGGTGCCGTCCAAATTCGCGCGAGCCGTGATCAGACCATCGACCTGGCGCAACTGGAGGCGCGATTGAGTGGCGCGGGTTCGGTAAAACGCAACGAATTCCTGCTGCGATTTGACGTCGACCCGTACCAAATCACGGTATTTCCCGACGGCCGCGCGATCGTAGCGGGAACGGACGACGTGGCCAAAGCCAAAACGGTTTTTGCCCAGTGGATCGGCAGCTGACGTACGAGCGATCGCGGCAGGCCTTGATGGCAACGCCATCTAAGTGTATAAATTACACTTAGAGTGTGATCCGTTGGCGTGGCAGACGAGCTGGAGTCGGCATTCCAGTTTTCCAGGCGCGACGCCCGCGACGTCACTGACCAAACCCTCGCTCACGGTGACGGTCACGCTTCACCACCGACCACTCCGGTTTCACAGGGAGGCGCGGTGCCGGCTGGTCAACATCACAAGGCAGTTAATT
>JBFILF010000143.1:0-10933 GCA_041599835.1 Pirellulaceae bacterium | reverse complement strand
TTTAAAAAACGTGTCGACCCGGAAGCGCGAATCTCGGTCGCTAATCACGATTTCATCTTACGGTACGATCCGAACGATTTGGGCGCCTATGGCACGCCACCTCCGGACGAAAGCACCGAAACGTGAGGGGCTTAACGATTCCAACTTCCCAAGGGATACCATCAAAGTGACATTTCTATTCTTGATGGCAACTTTAGCGAGCATTCATTTTCAACATGGTTGGGCTGAAGAAATAGATGAGGCCAAACACCTGTTCATTCTATCTGGACAATCCAACATGCAGGGTCTTCGTCCCGAAGAGTCTTTCACGCCTGCCGTCGAAGAGGCGTTTGGTAAAGCAAATGTGATCGTCGTAAAAGATGCACAAGGCGGGCAACCGATTCGGCGCTGGTATAAAGGTTGGAACAATCTCAGCGATCGTTCAGCAAAGGCAGAACAAATTGGCGATTTGTATGATCGCATAATGCAGAAAGTCACCGCCGCAACTAAGAATCAGCAAATCCAATCGGTTACCTTGATTTGGATGCAAGGCGAGCGCGACGCTCGAGAACAACACGGTGATGTGTATGCGGAATGTCTCAAAGGACTGCGAAAACAGATCTGCGACGATCTGGATCGTAAGGAAATCAACTTGGTTATTGGCCGCCTAAGCGATTTTGACATGAACAACAAAAGGTATCGACACTGGACCAAAATCCGCCAAGTTCAGGTTGATTTCGCGGATTCCAATGTGCGGACGGAGTGGGTTGACACCGATGACCTGAATGACGGCAAAAATCGCCAAGGAAAAAATATAGAAAACGATCTTCATTACTCGGCAGAGGGGTACAAAGTTCTCGGCGATCGATTTGCCGAAAAGGCCATTTGGTTGATCCGTGCCGGCCAGAAATAGACGAGAGGCGAACGATAGAAAGTTCGCCCTTTGCACGTGCCATGCGCGTCCCAACCGCGATCGAAGTTTAAAATACTTCAAATGCCCGTTCCGCCAATCGCCTCGCATTCAGATTAAACGTGGAAAGCAGAAACCGCGTAGCATTGATTGGCCCACCGAAAACACTTCCGGTCACCGAGCTGAAAAACAGGGCGCAGGTCAATGAATAATTAGTGTTTGGTCTATCGGGAACGAGCCAATCAAACGCTATACTTGCAAATATGAACCGGAAGCCGTTTTTTGTCGTTCTCACCGTGTTCGGGTTGATCGCAAACATTGCGTGCTTGCATGGCCATCGTTTGTGTGCGCAAGCGGCGGTGTCCTTCAATCGGGATGTGCGGCCAATTCTCGCATCCAAGTGCTTCGTCTGTCACGGTCGCGACGAGGAACATCGCCAAGCTGGATTGCGACTCGATGATCGAGACGAAGCCATCACAAGTGGTGCCATCACGCCTGGTGAACCTGACGAAAGCGAGCTGATCCGTCGGATCTTCTCGGATGACCCAGAGGAAATTATGCCGCCTCCACATGCGGAAACTCCACTGGCGGACACCGAGAAAAACCTGCTGAGACAATGGATTGCCCAAGGAGCTCGCTATGAAATTCATTGGGCGTTTGTTCCGCCGCAAGCGCCGGACATTCCTGAGGCTGACACGTCCGGATGGGCGCGGAACGCCATCGATCATTTTGTGTTGCGAAAGTTGCTGCAGAATGATCTGCAGCCGTCACCCGAAGCCGATCCGTATGTCCTGGTCCGCCGAGTCTATCTCGATTTGATTGGATTGCCGCCGTCGGTTGAGCAGGCCGACGCGTTTGTTAACTCGACGGATCCGCAAGCTTACACGATTCTCGTCGATTCACTATTGGAATCTCCCCACTACGGGGAGCGGTGGGCCCGCCCCTGGCTCGATCTGGCTCGTTATTCCGATACGAACGGATACGAAAAAGACCGACCGCGTACGATTTGGCCCTATCGCGACTGGGTGATTCGATCGCTCAACGACGATATGCCCTTTGACCAGTTCTCCATCGAGCAAATTGCCGGCGATATGCTTCCCGATGCCACACCAGACCAGATCGTGGCAACCGGGTTTCATCGCAACACGATGCTCAACGAAGAAGGTGGCATTGATCCATTGGAATACCGTTTTCTTGCCTTGGTCGATCGAGTTGCCACGACGGGAACGGTGTGGATGGGATTGACCATCGGGTGCGCGCAATGTCACACCCACAAGTATGACCCCATCACCCACTCGGATTACTACCGCTTGATGGCTCTGCTCGACAATGCTGACGAGCCCGATTTTGCAATTCCGGATCCGGAAACGGCCAACCGGCGCAAACAAATTCAACAGCAAATCAACCGACTGGAATCCAAGCTGGCGCTTCAGTTTCCTCCGCTCGATGGCAGCGCGCCTGAAATCGAACGACGAGCCGAAAACATGAAAAACGAGTTGGCCAAGTGGATCCGAGTGAACAAATCAAAAGCGGCGCGCTGGTCCGTGATTCGGCCTACTGAGATGAAAACCAATCTGCCCAAGTTGGAAATGCTGGACGACGGATCGATCTTCTCTAGCGGCGACATAACCAAACGGGATGTGTTTGAATTGACATTTGACCTGAATGGCTTGACCCGGCCGGTCACTGCATTGCGGCTTGAGGCCCTGCCGGATGAGCGGCTGCCGGCCGGGGGACCGGGTCGGACGTACTACGAAGGACGCAAGGGCGATTTTTTTGTCAGCGAAGTATCGGCATTTGTCGACGGACGAGCCATTGAATTTGCGGGTGCTTCATCTAGTCACGGCGATGCCAAGGCGATCAGTCAGGCGGTGTTCGATGGCGATGGCTCAACCGGCTGGCAACCGGGGAATCGAAAGGGCCAGCGATTGCAACTGGTCATGAAACCGCGTCAACCGATTGAGCGGGCCAAGTCGCTGCGAATCAAAATCCTCTTCGAACGGCATTACGCGGCAAGTTTAGGTCGGTTCCGCTTCGCCGTTACTTCAAAAGAAAACGCCACCGCCAATCAATTGCCAGATGAAATTGAGAAGTTATTGGCTGAACAGGATGAGACGTCTTGGCCAGACAACGAACGCATGCAGGTCGAGAGATATTTTTTGCTGACAACGCCGCTGTTGGCCGATGCCCGCAAAGAGATTGACGAACTAAATCGGAAAATGCCGGCTTATGTCGAAACGATGGTCATGCAAGAGCGGCCCGTAGATAATCGGCGAGTTACGTACCGGCATCACCGAGGCGAATATCTTAGCCCCAAAGAGAGCGTTACGCCGGCAGTCCCTGCGATGTTTGCCGCCACCTCTCCCCAACATCAACCGCCGACGAATCGACTGGAGCTGGCTCGGTGGCTGGTAAGTGACGCAAATCCCCTGGCGGCGCGGGTGGCCGTCAATCGAGCGTGGCGCAATATTTTCGGTGCCGGTCTGGTGCGGACCAGCGGCGACTTCGGTGTGCAATCCCAAATTCCCACGCATCCGGATTTACTGGACTGGTTGGCGGTTGATTTCATACAGAACGGATGGTCGATGAAAAAACTGCATCGATTGATCGTCACCAGTGCTACCTATCGCCAAAGCTCCAACGGTTCAACTGAGCTTATCGCCCTCGATCGGGAGAACCGATTGCTGGCTCGTGGACCGCGGTTCCGCGTCACAGGTGAAATGGTGCGCGACGTCATGTTGAAATCATCCGGTCTGCTTGCCACCAAGATGTATGGTCCGGGCGTGCGGCCCCCTCAACCAGCGAGCGTGACGGCGTTGGCCTATGGCGCTCCGAAATGGACACCGTCGACCGGCCCGGACCGATATCGTCGCTCGATTTATACGTTTAGCAAGCGGACGGCCGCTTTTGCGGCGTACACCGTGTTCGATGCACCGACGGGCGAAAACTGCACGGCCGTTCGCAATCGCAGCAACACGCCGCTCCAAGCGCTCACCGTGCTGAACGACGAAATGTATCTTGAGATGGCACAGGCACTGGCTAGGAAGACGGTGGAAAAACAATTTGCATCTGTTGAGGAACAGGTCAAGTTTGTCTTTCGCCGCTTTTTGACGCGGCCGCCGACTGCCTCGGAACTAAACATGTTACTGGATTATTATTCGCAGCAAAAATTGCGGCTCGATCGCGGTGAAATCGACGCGGCGACGATTGCGGGCGACGAACTTGCGGCGTCCGAACAGGCGGCGTCCGAACAGGCGGCGCTTTCAATGGTGTGCCGCGCCATCATGAACTTGGATGAAACGATCACGAAACAATAATGATGCGATGCGTGGCCGGCATGCATTTTGTCAGGCACCGGAACGAGAGAAATTCAAGACGATGAACGATAACGAACTTGCCGTACTGACGCGTCGCCATTTCTTTCGCGATTGTGGAGTGGGCGTGGGCAAGATTGCACTGGCATCCATAATGTCCGGAGCGTCATCTACCGTTTTGGGTTCAACTCGCTTGCCTGGCATTTTACCGTCCGACCAACCACCGGGGCCGCACTTTACGCCTACAGCTAAACGAGTCATCTATCTGTTTATGGCCGGAGCACCTAGCCAGCTGGATTTGTTCGATTACAAACCGAAACTTGCCGAGCTTGAAGGACAGCCACTTCCACCTTCGGTGATCGCGGGTCAGCGTTACGCTTTCATCCAACCCGATGCCGCGGTATTGGGCCCTCGATTCAAATTCGCCAGGCATGGCCAATGCGGCGCCGAGCTGTCCGATCGACTACCCTACTTGGCCAAGGTCGTAGACGAGATGGCGATCGTCAAATCCTGCTGGACGGACTTGTTTAATCATGCGCCCGCTCAATTGCTGCTGAATACCGGTTTTCAACTTCCCGGCCGGCCGAGCATGGGGTCGTGGCTCAGTTACGGGCTGGGTAGTGAAGCGGTCGATTTGCCTGCGTTTGTCGTTTTGAAAAGCGGCGATAGTCTCAGTGGTGGCGCTGCCATGTGGAGCTCCGGATTTTTGCCGGGATCGCATCAGGGCGTGCCGTTCCGTAGCTCGGGCGACCCGATTTTGCACGTTTCCAATCCGCCGGGATACGATCAGCGGGCGCAACGAGAATCGATAGATTTGATTGGCCGACTCAATCGGATGCAACGGGAAGTTGTGAGCGATCCGGAGATCGAAACTCGAATCCAAGCCTATGAGATGGCCTATCGCATGCAGACGCGAGCGCCCGAGCTGATGAATTTGGCAAGCGAATCACGTCAGACGATGGAGATGTACGGCGCAGAACCGGGTAACGACAAAAAATCGTTTGCCAACAACTGTTTGCTGGCGCGGCGATTGGCGGAACGCGGCGTGAGATTTATCCAGGTCTACCACGCTGGATGGGATCACCACAGCCAAGTCGAAGCTGGCTTAAGGACTCAATGTAAGTTGACGGATCAGGCAAGTGCGGCATTAATCATGGACCTCAAGCAACGAGGCTTGCTCGACGACACACTGGTCATTTGGGGTGGTGAATTTGGCCGGACGCCCATGGTCGAAGCCAGTGCGGCGCTCGGTCGCAGCCTGGGTCGGGACCATCACCCGCAAGCGTTTACGATGTGGTTTGCTGGCGGCGGGATCAAGCGGGGAATCACGATCGGCGCGACGGACGAGTTGGGATTCCATATTGGTGAAAAACCGATCCACGTGCACGACATCCAAGCGACAATCCTGCACTGCCTGGGACTGGATCACAATCGACTGTCAGTCAATTTTCGCGGGCTGGACGTAAAACTGACGGGCGTCGAGCAGCACCACGTTGTTCAGGAACTGTTGGCCTGAGGAGAGGTGCCAGGTTCGTGGATTCACGTTGCGGATAGATGGGTCTACGTCACGGGCCTGACGCCGATGCCTTTGGGGGCAAATTGACAGGCCGGGCAAGCACCGGACTGTATTGCAAACCACAGTGATTTTGGCCATCTGCAAGCAGATCCGCTGGACGTTGATTGACGTCCGCTTTCGCAACACGCGGCTGATCATAAAATGATCGTTGATCGTAATTTCAATCTCACATTCTGGAGCAACCATGATGTTTCAACGTTTCACCGTAGCGCTGGCTTTCACCTTGGTAATGGTTTGGTCCGCGAACGCCGAGGAAGTGGAAATCGGTGCGGATGCGCCGAATTTCACCGCGGTAGGAACCGACGGCAAAAACTATTCCCTCGAATCCTTCAAAGATTCCGATGTCGTTGTAGTAAGTTTCACCTGCAACGATTGCCCGGTGGCGGTCGCATATGAAGACCGATTTATTGAATTCGCCGAGAAATACAAAGATCAAAGCGTTTCGTTTGTGGCCATTAATTGCAATAACCAGACGGAAGACTTGGAGGTCATGAAAAAACGTGCGGAGGAAAAAGGATTTAACTTCGTCTATGCGTTTGACGAGTCGGGTCAAGCGGCAGAAGCGTACGGCGCGCGCGTGACGCCGCACATGTTCATCATCCAGGACGGCAAAATTCAATACCGGGGCGCCTTTGACGACGACATGAAAGAACCCACGCAACATTATGTCTCGACGGCCGTCGATGCGTTGCTCGAAGGTAAAACGCCTGAGACGACGTCGACGAAGGCGTTTGGTTGCAGCATCAAGCTGAAACGATAAGTTCGGTTCAGTCCATCGACCGCCGGCATGCGAGATGCCGGCGGTTTTTGTTTTGACGCAAAGCATTTGCGAGTTAATCAAATGCGACGTTCCATCTTCGCCGTTGGCGTTGGCCTCGGGCTCGGGTTGACATGGTTCGGGTCGGGCTGCGCCCCGCCCGCCGACGAAGCGGCTAGTGAAAAATTGGCGTCACAGCCCGACAAAATGCCCGACCGCCAAGTTGCCTTGACGGTCGTTGACGGTGCGGGGCTGGAGTCGGTCATTGCCGGTCATCGCGGCAAAATTGTGCTGGTGGACTTTTGGGCGACCTGGTGCGCCCCGTGTATGGCCCAGTTTCCACACACGGTCGAACTCGGCCGTCGGTTTGCCGAGCAGGGCCTGGTCGTGGTATCCATGAGCCTGGACGACCCCGATGACTACGATGACGTACTGGAGTTTCTCGCAGAGCAAGGCGCAGGTTTTGATAACCTGCTCAGCAAGTATGGGGCGGGCAGCCGGACGATGGAGGAGTTTGACCTGCGCGGAGACATCCCCTTATACCGGCTGTACGATCGAAGCGGCAATCTGCGCTATCAATTCAGCAGCATGCCGGATGGCTTGCAGCGGGGTGAACCGCTGGCCAACCTCGACGCAATCGTCGCGCAAGTGTTGCGCGATTGACTAGCGAATTTAACGGGTTTCCATGCCACAGGGCGCAACGGTGGGAGTTCGTTTTTGTGTGGACGCTTGGCGGCAAGCTACCGCGTTGTTTCAAGGCTGATCGGCCGTAGGTTCACACGGCCATGATTCGAGCGAGTTGCCGAGCGACTCGGCGGCAACACTGGCACCACCCACTCGCCTCCGTCAGGGGAGCCGATAATGCGGCGATTTTCGCGACAACGTGTGGAAGCCAGCACGTAATCGCCGGCCGCGGTGCCGGTCGTTGGGCGACGGCTGAATCGGTCGTCGGCGATTTACTGCAAATCCAACGAAACAGCAATGTGGCGAATCGTACGCCAGTCCTGGCAAGCCTGACTCAAACGACTTAAATTCCCGGGCCGCCCAGACGAATACCGCCGAAAAGACTGCACGGTGGACCAAATCCAATTAACATAAAGCATTCCATGAATGCGGATTTGACTGCGCGGGCGCGCGGTGTCTGAACAACTGGCTTTGGCAACTTCGATGTACCGATCCGACAACAACCCGCGATCCAAAACGACGACACGACTTGAGTTTGAGCAATTGGAACCGCGCCGCCTTCTCGTTCAATCCGTGATCGAGGTGCCGGCCCTTAACCTGGTTGTCAATGGCGATTTCGAATCGTTTGTGCGCCAGGGCAACTCGAACTTTTTTGACCCCGCCGATGTTCCTGGCTGGAACGCGATGGGCGGCAATGGCAACGTCACCGATATCAACCTGCACGTGCACGATAATCCGATCGGCACGATTCTCAGTTTGGATTCGACGTCGGCCGTGTTTGACATCGTGTTTCAGGACGTTGAAACGATTTTGGGCGAGCAATACATGCTGGCGTTCGATTTCGTTGACGAATCACCCAACAATCCCAATCCAACTGAAAATGAATTCGAGGTTTACTGGAATCACCAGCTGATCGGAAATGTGACGGCAGGTGACACGATTCAAACGGCAGTCTTCCAAGTGGTTGGCGGATCACTGCAGCAAGGCGATGGACGCCCCGACGATCCCACTCGCACACGACTGGAATTCCGCGACGGACGTGGCAGCGGCGATCGAACCGGGGATGGGCACAGCGCGCTTATCGATAACGTGAGGCTGTACAAGGTAACCGAAGCCGCCATCGCGAACGGCAGTTTTGAATCCACTTTGCCGGCGGCCGGCCCGCTGCTCCAGTCAATTGACATTCAGGGATGGAATACGTGGGGCCACAATAGCGCAGATCAATTGTTGCGAATCGAGGATGCTGCTGTCGCGGGAATCAATCCGACGGACGGCACTCAATTCCTAAACCTCGATACGGACGCAAACCACGTCGATCGGGTATACCAGATGCTCGATACGGAACCGGGAGAAACCTACTTCGTTCTATTCGATATGCGCGTCGATGGTCCCCAGGATCCCAACCGGGACGAACTGCGTATCCGCTGGAACAACCAATGGGCGGCCACGTTTCGCAGCGGAACGGACGAGTTCCAGAGTTTCGGACTTGTCGTGTCAGCGGACTCGGCGTCAAGTTTGTTGGTCATGCGCGAACCGGGTGGCGTTCCCGGTGACGGGTCCGGCCCACTGATCGACAATGTGCAAATTTTCCGAATAGACCGGGTTGTTAACGACCTGGAGATCGATTTGGATCCTGCAACCGAAGGGCTGAACGGGGGTGCCAATTTTAACGTGGGATCGGGGCCGACCAGGATTGCGCCCAATGTCCGCCTGGCCCATGAGTCGGGCAGCGTCCTGACGTTTGCCGTCGCCACCAATTTGAATGTCGTGAATGCAAATCAGGAGTTGCTGGCGGTGGACGTGGGTTCCACCGGAATTAGCCAAAATTACGATCCGCAATCGGGGCGGTTGGAATTACGCGGAACGGCTTCGGTCCGCGATTACCAGAACGTGCTGCGGACGTTGACCTATGACAACCAGGCTGCCAACCCGGCAACGGGCGATCGGACGATTGCCTTTTCCATTACCGACGCGAACATCTCGACGGGCGCCAACTTCAGCCCACGATCGCTATTGGAGTTATCGATATCGGCAGATAACGCCGCGCCGCAAATGCAGGTAATCGCAGACCGACGAGCCGATTTTGGACAGAGGCTGACGATCAATGTTGTCGCGACGGATCAAGACAACGATCCGCTGGACTACACGCTTTCGCATTCCGCGATCTCGCCGGGGCACAATCGCCCGGCCATTGATGCCGCTGGCCAGATCACCTGGTCGCCCTCGGAAGCCGGGGAAGTGGAGTTGACGGTTCGGGCAACCGATCCATCGGGAGATTTCGCCGAACGCAGTTTTACCGTCAACGTCAGCCAGTTCCTGCCGTTTTCAGGAACCCGATCGCTGTCGGCGGTACCTCCACAGTTGCGCGATGGAATTTACGCGTCGGCGCCGGCCTTTACCATCGACACGTCCAAGTCATACGAGGCGGTAATCAACACCACGGCGGGCCAGATGCGATTCGAGCTGCTCGATGATTCCGCGAGCATCGCGGTGAACAATTTCATCAACCTGGTGCGGGATGGTTTTTACGACCGCGTGATTTTCCATCGCGTATTGAGCGGATTTGTGGCCCAAGGGGGTGACCCGGCGGGCACGGGATTCGGCGGTCCGGGATACTCGTTTGTTGATGAGAGTCCGATTTCTTCGTTTGCTGCCGGTGAGTTGGCGATGGCTAATTCAGGGCCGAATACAAACGGCAGCCAGTTTTTTGTGACGCTGGACGCCGTGAACTTCGCCACGTCTCACACGCTGTTCGGGCGAATCACCAGTGGCCAAAACGTATTGAACCAGATCGTGCGGACGCACGTCCGCGACGGATTGAACGAAGTGCCCACCGGCAATCCGCCGACCAGAATAACCTCGATTGTGATCAACGAAACCTAACGCGACGAAACGGACGCGTCGTGGGGGTGCCAGAGTACTCAAACACCGTTTGGGACACACTGCCCGCGCGGCGCACGGCGAACACACCACAGGACCAAGGCCAGCGCCACCAACACCACCAAACCGTTGGGCTCGGGAACAAACACACCCCCAAAGGACTCAATGTCGGCGCGAAATGGGGCGACGCCGGTCCACCAGGAAATGTCGCCGTACACGCTGTTGGCGGTCGTCCCGCCCGACAACACACCCGCCACAACCCAATTGCCGTTGAACATCACCAGCAACGGGCCGCCGCTATCGCTCGGCGCCGTGGTCGCTTCGAACATCACCGGGATGGGACTGCTGCCGGCGATGGTGTTGTTGCCGGCAGTGCCGTCGTCAAAGTCGGTGGAGAAGATGTTTCTGCCCGACGCGCTCGCCGGGCTGCCGTAAACATCGATGATATTGGTGCCGCCCCACCGCATGTCGTCGCTGGTGCCGCCATGCCCCGAACTGCCCACGCCATTGAGACGGTATCCAATCATGGCCGCTTCCATGCCGACCAGCGACGTGGTGGCGTCGGTTAACCGCATGGGCGTGGCGATCGACGTCGGTACGTTTTGCCGTCAAGGTCAAGATCGACAAATCGCCGCCGTCAAGTAGCGAGCCCGGACCGGCCGGATCGAAAACTGATGCCACGGTGCCGGTGTAGGTCGGCGCGTTCAAGTCGGTTCCAAACACTATGTCGTCGCCGACAAACGCGCTGCAATGGCGGGCAGTGAGTAAGACGTTGGGCGCAATCAACACGCCTGAACAATACGACCCGCCAAAACTCTATGAGACGACGGCGT
>JBFILF010000142.1:0-10972 GCA_041599835.1 Pirellulaceae bacterium | reverse complement strand
CCGCCAATTTCATGATCGGAATCTTTGAAACCCCAAGCAGTGTGGCGCCGAAGGCGGTGTGCCGCTGGTAATCTTTGGCACGGCCGTTGGAGACGGGCTGAATGATCGAGCGGCCGGCGCTACAGTGTTGTTTGATCCGCTCAAATTCTTCGGGGTCCAGTTTGCCGTCCTTTAGCAACACGGAATCCTCGACGCCGATTTTGCCAATATCGTGCAGCTGGGCGGCTTGCTCCAGCAACTCCACGTCCTGTTTGGAAAACCCCAATTGATCGGCAATGATCGCCGCGTATCGCCCCACGCGCGCCACGTGATTGCCGGTATCGTCATCGCGAAACTCGGCGGCGCGGGCCAAACAGTTAATGATCTCTTGCCGGGAGGTTGCCAATTCCGCGGTTTGCCGTTCCAGCTCGACGGAATACGCCGTTAGAAAATCTTGATAAGCCTTAACCGTCAACAAGTTTTTCATCCGCAACAAAAGTTCGCTGGAATCGAGCGGTTTGGCCAGGAAATCCGACGGCCCGTATTTCAGTGCCTGGAGTTTCGTGTTGGGTTCGACACAAGCGGTCAATACGATCACCGGGATGCGTTTCAGCGACTGGTCTTCCCGCATCAACTCGAGAATTTCCAGCCCGCTGACTTTGGGCATTCTCACGTCCAGCAGAACCACATCGGGTTGGCATTTATAAATCAGACTTAAGGCATGAGTACTTTCAACGGTGCTGTAGAAATGACGATAGCCTTCTTCTTTCAGCTGGCGTTGCACGTACAGAATATTTACTTCCTCATCATCGACGATCGCCACTTTGGCACGGGCCACCATTTCCGAATATTGAATCTCGCCGTTGCAGCTGGCGTTGATGGTGGTGCCGTTACCAATCGGATTGATGCCGTGACTGGTAGCCGAAAATTGGGGAGTCGAGGAATCAGTGGACGGCGCAATGCTCATTTGATTGCCTTAACGAAATGTCTGTATTTACTGGCAGCGTTATCCAAGTGTTATTCAAAACTCAGCCTTAATTTTGCTGCTGCCTACATTTTCTTTATTTGGGTTGCGTCATTTACACAGCAACCACTGTTGTCATCGCATTAATCGGCGCAGGTGGTCCCCAACGATGGGGGGATCGGCTTCCTGGCAGGGTTGCTTGGGAGAGCATTCCCGGTAACTCGAACGCTATTGGGAGTCTGCAAGTTCGAGTTGCGTCGCAATGATCTCGTCACGGCGCGAAAAAAACGCGTCCAACACCAGGGGATCAAAGTGCTTGGCGCGCTGTTCTTCGAGAATTTGAAGACATTTTTCTTGAGCAAACGCCGGTTTGTACGGACGCTTGCTGCTCAAGGCGTCGTAGACGTCCGCGACAGCGGTGATTCGACCTTCGATGGGGATGTCGTTGCCTGCCAGACCCAGCGGGTATCCCGTGCCGTCCCATTTTTCGTGATGCGTTTGCGCGATCGTGGCGGCCAGCTGCAGCAGGGGAAAGGCGGTGGCTCCTGTGAGAAGTTTTACGCCGATATCAACGTGCTCCTGGTATGCGCGAAACTGGCTGATGGTCAACGGTCGCAAAATGGCCCGACCCACATTGCAATGCGTTTTGATACGGTCGAATTCGTCGGGTTCCAAGCGTCCGGGTTTCAGCAACACTTGGTCGGTCAATCCGATCTTGCCGATATCGTGCAGCTGGGCGGCCAATTCGATAAGTGCCACGTCCTGCGATGTGAATCCAAGCTTGTCGGCAATGATCGCCGCGTAGCGCCCAACTCGGGCCACGTGATTACCAATATCATCGTCACGCAGCTCGGCCGCCCGCGCCAAGCAACTGACCAGTTGGCGGCGGGTAGCAAGCAGTTCGCTAGATTGTTCTGCAACGCGCTGTTCGATCAATTGCTCGTTGGCTGCACGCAGATCGTAGTAGGCTTTAACTGTCAAAATGTTTTTGATCTTTAGCAGCAGGTCAGCAGGATCGATCGGTTTACCGAGGAAATCGGCCGGCCCACTTTTTAGGGCCTCCAATCTAAGGACGGAGCTGGTCGCCGCGGTCATGATAACCACGGGCACATGACGCAAATTTTCGTCACCGCGCATCAGCGCCAGTATCTCCAAACCGGAAAGTTTGGGCATCTTCACGTCGAGAATGACGATGTCGGGCCGGCAATCCCGAAACATGTCAATAGCTTGCGTGCTGTCAACGGTGGCAAAGAAATGTCGATATCCTTCTTCCCGTAAATGGCGTTTTACAAACAGGATGTTAATTTCTTCGTCGTCGACGATGGCAATCCTGGCTTGGGCAACCCGTTGCGCGTACTCAATTTCGTCGCGTGATGCGGAGGGTGGTTGTTCCAAGTTAATCGCATCGCCGCCTAATTGATGGCCAATGGAAAACGCCGGTGCGCTCGAAGGCGCCGGTGCGCTCGAAGGCGAAGTCGTCAAATGGCTCATGAGCTACGTTTCCGGTTTGGCGGGACTGATATGTGTGGGAGAGCACCATAAACACAGAGCATCGTAAAAACTTCGAGCAACAGCGGTGCCACAGGCAACTTGCCCGTCATCCTGACGCAAGATCGCGAATTCATCATCGAGCAGCCTTGGCCTCGCTTGCCGAAGGTTGCCGAAAGATCTTCGTAACGCGAAGGCTTGCCCGAGATGATCGCTGCATTCGGCAGAACCGGCATGCCAGCAGTTGGCTATTCGGCGTAAAACCAAGAGTGCCCCCGAAGGCCGGGCTTGCCGATTTCGGCTACGTGATCGACAGCGGCGACGCCCATTCCGGGAGCGCCGGCCACGCTTATCAACCGCCGACTTTGATGCGGACATCGTGTCCCAGTCGTTCGCCCCGATTGCGGCCGGCGTTCAACTGCAGCGACTCTTCTCTGTCGATACCACCATCGTCCTGTTTGTCGCGACCGACGCTATACAACAGGTAACCGTCCTTAGTCGTTTCGTACCGCAGCGGATTACCGGTGAACCGGTCCGGCGGGATCGGGTCGAGCTGAGACGGCGAAAGTTGATCAATGGTTTGCGGATATTCGCCACGCTCGCGCCGCCACAATTCCAACGCAATCGCGATCTTTATCAGATCGTGATGAACATTCGTTTCCGCATGCGCTTCGGCGACCTGGACCGCGGCCGGCAACAGCATAACGGTCATCATTTTGCCAGCCCAGCGACCGCGGGCACGCGGACCACTGGCCCAAGTCATGATAACCGCTGACGGTTCACTGATTTGTCGTTCCCACAACTCCAATTCCGCCTCAAATTCGCGAAGGCCTTCGATTCGTTTGTGATCAACATTTTCGCCAGCAATACTCACAAGTCGGTCATACGATTCGTTGGCCAGCCGCATGCCGATATTCCAATCCACAAAGTACGAGAAATTGGTAAAAAACAGGGGGCTGGAATCGTCAAACGGATTGCTTGAAATTTGAGGCCAGGCACCGTGCAAATTCGCCGACTGCATTAAGTCCAACATCATGTAGCGCTCACCGATGTCCAGCCGTTCCACAAATGTGACATGCGTCTGCAGACCCTGGAGAAACTTCCCGTAATCGCGCAGTTGGGCTGGGGTCGTCGCCGGGTGATTAATTAAATGGATTTCACCATCGCCAGCCATGCGATGGATGGCGTTGGAAATCAGCTGTTCAACCAGCGTAATTGAATGGGTTGCCAGTGCGGCGAGACGCCGTGTCGCTTTGAGGTCCGTAATGGCCCGATCGATATCTCCATTGCCCAGATAGTACATGGCCCTCAGGCACAGTCCGCGCGCCGCGTGCCGCATACTTTGTGACGCCGGCAACAGCACTGAAACAATGTTGCCGGGGTCGGATTCCGAGTCACCTGTAACCAGTGGCTGGTAGTACCTCGGTCGCTGCGTGGCGGCGACGATGGCATCCAGCGGTTCCGCGGACTGTTGCACCCACTGCTGCCACAACGGATGTGTTTTGCCATCCCACGGAGTTGCCATCAACTGACCATGCAGGCCGGAACGACGAACCTCTTCATCGTCATCGACCGGATGATTTTCACGCAAATATTCGATAGGCCCAATCAAATAATTACCTGGGGGGAAATCATCAATACCCAACGCCTTAAAAAAAGCCCGGTGGTATCCTTCGTTAAATAGCAGTTCGCCTGGTTGATATCCCTCGATACGGATGGCGGCCCCCAGTGGGATCAGCGCATTATTTTCCGGTGTAACACCGGCGGAAATGATGCGATTCAAATCGGCCAGGTAGTCGACCGAACCGTCCGCTCGCAGCAAATCCGTCAACCGCGTCGTCGCTTCGGAAATCTCCTGACGCGGTTTGAAAAGTTTTTCAAATGGAAACTGAAAGGCGAAAAACACGGCGATGACAAAACCGGCGCCGGCCAGCAACTTGGTGCGGATACTCATGCGTTTGTTTCGTTCAGGGCGTCGTGACTTTCAATAAACACACACATCACATTTGCGCGGGAAAGTAGACTACCGGGCGGCCAGACGAGCAGTCTACCATACTAGCAATTGTCCGGCGAATATCGACGAGATGGATTAAACAAGACACCGGTAAAACGCCGCGAACCTCATTCGGCCGCTGTCCGTCCGCCAGCGATTCGCGGTTGGTCAGCGTCCAATGAAAACACATGCCAGTCAGACGCCGGCAGGTGTAACATGAGCGGGCGGCCTACCGACGCCGTCACGTCGCCGCCGAATCGTGCCACGATCGAGTGGCCATCCAGGTTTCCATAAACGAGCGTTTCATGCCCCATTCGCTCAATCACGTCGACGATCATTTCGCCCAGTGGGGGTTGCGAGGCATCGAGCGATAGCGATTCGGGACGAAACCCCAGCAAGCGACGCCCCCGGCTCGCTGCGGGCGATACGGCATAACCAATGTTGCCTGAAATAAACTTGCCGTCTTGAACGTTGCCTTCTACGAAATTCATGGGCGGGCTGCCGATGAACTCAGCCACAAAGCGGTTGGCCGGATAATGATAGATGTTCAATGGTGTGCTGACCTGCTGAATTCGACTCTCGTGCATGACGACGATTCGCTCGCCCAACGTCATGGCTTCGACCTGATCGTGCGTTACGTACACCGTTGTGGTGTGAAGATCCTGGTGAAGCCGGGCCAGTTCGGTCCGCATCTCAGCCCGCAGCCGGGCATCCAAATTGGACAAGGGCTCGTCCAATAAGAACGCCGCTGGTTGTCGAACCAGCGCGCGGCCCAAGGCGACACGCTGCCGCTGTCCGCCGGAAAGCTCCGCTGGCCGCCGATCCAACAGCGGGCTGATTCCCAATAGATTGGCGGCATCGTTGACACGGCGGCGGATTTCAGCTCGCGGCAACCGGCGGACCCGCAGCCCAAACGACAGGTTTTGCCGCACCGTCATGTGCGGATACAAAGCGTAATTTTGAAACACCATCGCCATGTCGCGCTGGCCCGCCGCGACGTGATTAACCAGGCGATCACCGATGTAGATGGTTCCGGTTGTGACCTCTTCCAACCCGGCGATCATCCTCAGCGTGGTCGATTTGCCGCAACCCGAGGGCCCCACCAGCACCAGGAATTCGCCGTCACGAATTTCCAGGCTGGCATCGTCCACCGCGCGCACCCCATTGGGGTAACGCTTGCTGACCTGTTCCAGCCGGATTGAAGCCATGGTTTGAATCGTCTCAAGGTCGGGGGAAGGCAATTTGGCCGTGCTCGTTGAGTCAACTAAACATAAAGATTCCGCTTGCTAAAATCCACGTGCGGCGGGGTGACCACGCCGACGAACGACCATCGCTTTCACGTTGCGAGCCAAACATGAGCAGGCCAGCCCGGCTGATCGTCGATCCGCCACAATCCGGGTCATGGAATATGGCCGTCGATCAGGCTTTATTGGCCAGCGTGATGGCTGGCGGCCGGCCGGTGTTGCGGTTTTATCGCTGGTCGCCAGCCACCATTTCCTTGGGCTATTTTCAGCCATACGCCCAGCGGCACCAGCATCCTGCCAGTTGTCGCTGCCCGCTGGTTCGTCGGTCCACCGGAGGCGGAGCGATTGTTCACGATCGCGAGCTGACTTACAGCTTGTGCATGCCCTTGGACAAGACGGCATTGGGCCAAATCCGGGAGGTTTTAAATCGAGTGCACCAAGCAATGATTGATCGGCTCAACCATTGGGGAGTTGGTCCGTGTCACATGATGGGTGCGGCGGAACCGGAATCGATGCGCGCGCCGTTTTTGTGTTTCCAGCGACGGGCCAACGGAGACGTGTTGGTTGGCCGGCACAAGATCATCGGCAGTGCGCAGCGCAAAGTTCGCGGGGCATTATTGCAACATGGAAGTTTGCTATTGGGACGATCAGAATTTGCACCCGAATTGCCCGGACTCACTGAGTTAGGTGATGAGCCTACCAATCCATGGCCACAAGACGTCGCCAAGCTGGCGTCACAGCTGGGGGCCGACATCAGCCAATACCTTGGCTTAAGTGTCTTTGGCGGCGAATTGACCGAAAACGAACGGCATGTTGCCCGATCGATACAACAATCGCGGTTTAACACCGAAAAGTGGACAAAACGCCGATAGACGTGCATATCGACAGATTTGTGCCGTCAAAAATTCTGGTTGGCGGGGTGCTAAGGGGGCCGTAAACGCATCGATTCTCGGCTGTTTTTTGCGAGAATCACAACCCCAAGACGTTGCGAATTGGCGATTAGTCTGCCTATAATTACCGCAGGTAGAACTAATAGCTTACCATCATATTTCTCCGTTTGCGCATCTCGCGCAATATCACTGTGTTCACGCGGTTTTGCTCGAAGGCCGCGATGATGTTGGGGGTTATTTCAGGAAGGCACTTATGCAGGTAAAGCTCAGGGTAATTGGGGGCAAAAATGACGGGCGAGAGATCAAGATTTCGGTTCCCGAATTCTTGATCGGCCGCGGAGAGGAAGCTCATTTGCGTCCCAGCAGCGATCTGATCAGTCGCAAACATTGTTCGCTCCGAATTGAAAACGGTTCGGTGACGATTGCAGATCACGGCAGTCGCAACGGTACGTTTGTTAATGGTAAGCAAATCACTGGTCCGTATGTTGCCAAAGTCGGTGACAAGTTACGTGTGGGACGATTGCAATTTGAGTTGTTGATCGACCATGTGCAGCCGGGCAACAAAAAGCCCAAGGTGCAAGGCGTGGCCGAAGCCGCGGCCCGCGCCGCTTCCAACATGTCCGGCAGCGAATTGGACGAGGAAAGCATTACCGATTGGCTGTCCCAACCGGTGGATGATGAATCGAGCCAGTCGTTGCACGACACCAAGTATTTCACGTTGGACGAAACGCCCACCAAGCTGTTTATGCGCAGCGATGAAATCAGCGAGTCAATTTCGGACACGCTGGCCGAAGAAAGCGATACGGATCCTGGCAGCAAAAAGAGCAAGAAAAAGCCCATGAAGCTGCCGGTCAAGAACA
This sequence comes from Pirellulaceae bacterium, assembly GCA_041599835.1. Taxonomy (GTDB): domain Bacteria; phylum Planctomycetota; class Planctomycetia; order Pirellulales; family Pirellulaceae; genus CAJQPP01. The sequence goes on along the minus strand of JBFILF010000142.1, from coordinate 3,554 downwards.
ACAAGGCGGAAAGTTCGAAAATTGCCGCCGACGAAGTGCTGCGGAAATTTTTCAACCGCCGCTAGGAACCCCAGCCCGACCGCCCGATCATGGCCCGACGGAAATTTCGGGCCTTTTTTTGTCAATAATCCCGCGGTCCGGGCGAATCACGAACTGCATTTCACGATTTTTTGAAACTCGTGCAAAAAGACTGAGTATTCAAGGGCATAACGTCCAGGGGTCCCATTTTGCCGGATGAACTGAGACATCTCGTTAAGCGTTGTGTCGCCGGGCAACACGCCGCACAAGTCGATTTTGTGCGGCGATTTCAAGGTCAGGTGTTCGGATTTTGCCTGCGGATGCTCGGTCAGCGCGAAGACGCTGAGGATTGTACACAAGAGACGTTTATTCGGGTGCTCGGCAATCTGCATCGCTGGGATCCCCAGCGAAAAATTGAGCCATGGTTGTTTACGATTGCGGGGAATCGATGCCGGACAAAACTGTCACTCCGCCATCGAAGACCCAATGCGTTTTCGTTGGACGTACCCGTCGAAGACAATTCGCAACTGAATCGGGAAGCCGATTTGTTGCGCGAGGAAATTGAGCTGGCATTGGCCGACATTCGCGGCGAGTATGCCCGAGCGTTTAGCTTGTTTCATCGACAGGAAATGAGCTACGAGGAAATCGCCCAAGCCATGGGCGTGCCGCTCGGCACGGTCAAGACTTGGGTGCATCGGGCCCGTCGAGATTTGGTGTCGCGGCTTGCCAGCCGTGGAGTTGTGCAGGAGTCCGATCGTGAATTGCGAACAATTCGAAAACCGCATACAGCAGCAACTGGATAAACGAGCCGATTTGGCTCTCGATGCGCCGCTGCAACGGCACGCACGTACCTGCCGGCACTGCGCCTATTCGCTTTCTCTTTATCAGTGCCTCGTCGACGGCGCGCGCGAGCCAACTGCTTATCGCCCGGCCAGCCAATCTGCTGAATCGGCTATCGTGCCACTTTCGCGGCCACCCCATAGACGTCGCCGACAACTCCTTACACATTTGATGGGCTTCGCTGCGGCGGCGATCCTGCTGACCCTCCTTGTACCCTGGGCACCGCAAACCAACCAAACGACTCAGCCACTGGCCATTCACTCAGGTGCGGACGAGCCATTCTCGGAATTGGGCCACGAGTTGTTGGCTAACGGTCAGCACCCGGTGATGCAGCGGTTGCAGTCACTCGATGTGCCTAAATGGTTTAACGAAAACGTTTCCGCCAACGTCAGTTACGCGGTCGCACAGATTGATTTGACCGGCCTGGGACAAGTCGATTTGGTTTCGCTGATGCCGCGCGAACCGGTTCATGCCGTGCAGATGCTGCCGGCAGCCATCCAGTCAATTGAGCCCTATTATCGCTACTCACACGAATTGCCGGTGATTAATTACTGGTCGTCCAGTATCAATTACACGATTGGGCTCATCCGGCAAAAGCTTCCGTCTCCGCACGAATCCCAGCCGATGCAACCCGAGATGCAAGGAGATCTGGGTTACCGGCCTGATTTCGATTTGCGGAATATCAGTTAAGCAATGTGACACGCCGCCCACGCCCCCTGCCCGTGCCCGTGTACTGCTGACCTCATCTGACCCCCGAGTCGCCCCCCGGGCTTGCAACGCGCACCGCGCCAACGTTAGGCCGTGGATTTCTCCTGCCGGCCAAACCCTCGAGGCGCAAACGGCTTCGTCATTTGGTCGCTAGTTGTCACAACCGGTAGAAACCGGCCAAACGGCTGGCTGGCAGTGTTTATCCAGGCGGAAAAGTTTCGTTTTTCTGTACAAGCTCACTAGATGTTGTATTTTTCCAGCATAGCCCAGGAAATCTTACCTAGTCGTCGCAAACGTCAAATCCTCCCCTTGGAACAATGCGAAAAGGTACAGCCACCATGGCAAAAAAATCGAGCAAAAAGCCTTTGCAGAAACTCAACGAAACAGGCCGCCGCACCAAAGGCTCTGATCGCCGCACGAAAACTAAGCCGGTCAACGTAAACCGTCGAAAAGTGCAACGCCGGCGGCAGATTGATCCCACGACGTGCGAACGCGACTATACGGACGCTGAAATCGAATTCATGCAAGCACTCGATGAGTACAAACGGCAGAGCGGCCGGATGTTCCCCACTTGCAGTGAGATTCTCGAAGTGATCCAAAAGCTCGGTTACCAAAAAGCCTCCGAGTCGGCCACATGTTGTGACGGCAGCGATGCGACAACCAAACACGAACAGTTGTTGCAGGATGAGGCACAGGAGATGGACGAACTGGAGCCGGCCAGCTAGCGGTCGTTTAACGGCAAACTGCAGACGGCGGATCAAAGAGCCACCTGTTTGTGCGTGGTCAGCAATGCGAATTTCCTCGCCGGGTCGTGGTCTTTTTCACGGTCCGGTCTTGCCGCGCCATGCGGCGTTTTCTATGGTCTGCCGGCCGAATTGGATTCCATCCGGAATTTTCTAATCGACTGGCTGGACAATGCCCCGACTCATTTTCCTGATTTCGCTCGCCGCCACGTTGTTGGCGTTGCTCTGTTCCAGTGGCTGCAATGTGGCTGCGACGGGGCACAATATTCAGGGTCGCCGCTTGTATGAGCAAGGTCGTTTTGCCGATGCGTTAAACACCTTTCAAAAAGCGCTTCGGTCGAATCCGCGTAGTGCGGATGCTTATTACAACATGGCCGCGACGTACTATTTCCTCGGCAAACAGCATCGCAATGCCGCATGGATGCAGCAGGCGGACACGTTGTACCGTCATGCCCTGAATTTGGATCCCAGTCACAAGGATGCCCACCGCGGATTGGCGGTGATGTTGGTCGAATCGGGCCGCGCGCAAGACGCCACGCAGATGTTGCAAAACTGGCGGCTTCGCGAACCGGGCTCGGCCGAACCGATCATTGAATTGGCGCGGTTGCAAAAAGAACTTGGCCAGCGAGACCAGGCCAGTCAATTGTTGATTGATGCGTTGAATGTCGACAGCAGCAATGCCCGGGCGCTCAAGGCCATGGGGCAGATGCGAGAAGAGGATGGCCAGTTACAGTTGGCGCTGGACAACTACATTCGCTCGTACCAGGCCAACAACTTGCAGACCGATGTGGCCGCCAAGATTGCTGCGCTGCAGGGTCGCATCCGCTCCCCCAGCGTTCCCGTCCAACCCGGCCAATCTCGCATGGGCAGCGTCAATCAGTACGTGCCGCGGTAAAAGCCACGGCCCAAATAATGGCCGGGCCGTTGGCCCTAGTTCGTTGTATGCCACGGTTACCCAGCCCTGCGGACTGGGCTAGGTAAACCGGTGGGCCGTTGGCCCACGTCTAATTGGTGCGTTGAATCGATGCATAGTCGCGCGCCCGCGTTCAATGAGTTGTTGTATAATGGCCGGGCCTTTGGCCCTAGTTTGTTGTGCGCCACGGTTACCCAGCCCTGCGGACTGGGCTAGGTAAACCCGCTGGGCCGTTGGCCCACGTCTAATTGGTGCGTTGAATCGATGCATAGTCGCGCGCCCGCGTTCAATGAGTTGTTGTATAATGGCCGGGCCTTTGGCCCTAGTTTGTT
>JBFILF010000141.1:0-11039 GCA_041599835.1 Pirellulaceae bacterium | reverse complement strand
TTGCCGGTTGCGGCGAGGGACCGCATCAAGCATTGGATCGACGGTCTGATACCCGCCACAAGTGATGCTCGTGTAGCTTCGCAGCCGGCTGGGAAGCGCAGGACGGTAACGCGTGATGATCTGAATCGCCGCCGCGTCAACAACGACAGTTCCGACGACGCCGATTGGGAAGACGAGCAGGTCGACGAGTTGGATGAGGATGATGCAGATTCCTGGGCCGACGACGAAGATGAAGAGCAGGGCGTCGACGATGAATGGGATAACGAAGAAGAAATCGACGATGAGGTTGACGATGCGACACCGCCCCGCACGATTCCTTTCGTGACGAAAACCGCCGCCAGCACTGCCGCGGTCGCACAACCGGCCAATCACCATGAAGCCGCCGAAGAAACTGAACCCGCAGAGACCGACAACAGTGATGGCAGCGCGAACGACCAGGATTCGCACGGCTCCAAATCGCGGTTCAATTTTGGATTCAAAAAGCGCGGAAAACAGGATGCCGACAGCAAACCGGTGAGCGAGCGCGATCAAGTGATCAGCCAATTGAACCAGGCTGCCCGCATCGACGATTCACGGGAATATGAACTGCCGGCCGTCAGTTTATTAAGTAAAAGTCCGTCGATACCGCAATCAGCCCTCCGCTCACAAACGATGCGGCAAAGTCGCCGGTTGGAACAGAAGTTCCTCGAGTTCGGTCATAAGGTCAAAGTTGTCGACGTGGAAACCGGACCGGTCATCACCCAATACGAACTCAAGTTGGAAGCTGGCTTGCGGCTTTCCAAGATCACTCGGTTGTCTGACGATATCGCCATTGGTCTACGGGTACCCAGCGTGCGAATTGTTGCGCCGATCCCCGGCAAAAACACCGTGGGTATCGAAGTTCCCAATGAGACGCGGCATATGGTGCGGCTCCGCGACGTCATGCAACAGGCGCCGGAATCGACCCGCAAAATGAAAATCCCGTTATTTCTCGGCCAGAATGTGGCCGGCGAAACCTTGATCGTTGATTTGTCCAAGTTGCCGCACCTGCTGATCGCCGGCAGGACCGGCACGGGAAAAAGCGTTTGCCTGAACGCAATTATTTCGTCCATCTTGATGACGCGGCGGCCGGACGAAGTACGAATGCTGATGATCGACCCCAAGATGGTCGAACTCAGCGGCTACGGCCGATTGCCGCACTTGATGCATCCCGTCGTTACCGACATGCGAAAGGCCGAAGCGATCTTGGCTTGGGCCGTCGACAAGATGGAAGACCGTTACAAACTGTTGGCCCGCGCCGGTGTGCGTCACATCAACAGCTATAACCAGTTGGGCGAAGAAGAGCTGATAGACCGGATACAACCTCAAAACGATGAAGAACGCTCCGAGATCCCGATTAATCTGCCGTTTATCGTGATCGTTGCCGACGAGATGGCGGATTTGATGATGACGTCCGGCAAGGAAGTCGAACAACACATCATCCGGCTGGCGCAAAAAAGTCGTGCCGTGGGGATTCACCTTATCCTGGCCACGCAAAAACCGACGGTCGATGTCATTACCGGCCTGATCAAATCCAATTTGCCGGCTCGCATTTCGTTCCAGGTTGCCAGCCAGAACGACAGTCGGGTCGTGCTGGATGCCAACGGTGCCGAAAAACTACTGGGCAACGGCGACATGCTGTTCCTGTGGCCAGGTACCAGCACGTTGATTCGCGGGCAAGGGACGTTCCTCAGTGACGAGGAAATCGACGCCGTGACGGACGCCGTCAGCACCGGTGAACAGAACTTCGTCAACGAACTGGTGAACATGAAAGTTGACGAGGGCAGCGACGATGAATTGGCGGGCAAGCTGAAAAGTCGTGACGAGCTATATAACCAGGCAGTGGAAGTTGTGATTCGCGAGAACCGCGGCAGCGTTTCGCTGCTGCAGCGGGTGCTGGGAATTGGCTACGGCCGCGCAGCGCGACTGATTGACTTTATGGAAGAGGATGGCATTGTCGGACCTTACGCCGGAAGCAAGTCTCGCGAAATCATCATGACGATGGATCAATGGCGACATCTGCAATCCGGCAAGGACCGCGCCGAAAATTCCAATGCGGAAGCCCGGGCCAATGATGTGCCACCTCCCAAGCGCCAATCGCCGGACAATGATCCTGTCTTGTTACGCGCGTCGCGTTTCCCCGCAGTCCCCGTTGATGAAGTTGAGCCGCAGAATGTATTGGATGCCGAGGACCAAGCCGATGATGCAATGGAAAACGAGTACGACGAAGATGAAGAGACATTTGACGGCGACGATGAACTGCAATCTTTGTCGGAGGGTGAAGCATTCGGTGAGGAAAGCGACGAAAAACATGCCCACGACGAATCAGACGACCAAGACGATGACTACGACAACGAACTCGATCACGACGACGACGAAGACGACAGTGCAAGCGAATATGATTTAGATGAATCTGAATGGTACGAGGCGGAAGACGAAGACGAAATTGAAGACGAAGACGAATACGAAGTCGAGGATGAAGATGAAAACGAAGATGAGGACGACGACGAGCGGCTGAAAAAGCCGGCGGCGGAAAGGCTCGACGGCCAAACGGAATTGGCCGAAGCAGATGCCGACGAGGCCGACGAAGAATATGAGTACGTGTACGTTGACGAGGACGAACCGGTCGATGAAGACGACGAGTGGGAATACGAATACATCGACGAAGATGATGAACAATAGATCGCCACGTCGTCACGGGACCCGCCGCTTGAGTTGAACCGGGGCACGCCGGTTAAGGGTGAGGCCGTTTTACGGCAAACGGCAGGGTGCGCCGCGCATCGGCATGGCCCGACTTGGCATGAGAATTCTGTAAGCGAAGCAGCTTTTCGCGCTCTCCAACCGCCGCATCCTGGTGAACCTCAATTGGTTAAATCGCTCGTTTCCTTTATAAAGGAGCGGGTTTTTAATTCGCTGGAAACAGCGGTTTTCTTTCCATTACACGATATTTCTCGACGATGATTTCCCCACGATGACGGCAACCGCGCAAAACATCCCCAATCGATTTGATTTTCAACAGGCCCAGCCACGAATCTATCAATTATGGAACGACGGAGGGTTCTTTCGGGCGTCACCAGATAAAAGCAAGACGCCATTCACCATCGTCATTCCACCCCCGAACGTGACCGGCGCGCTGCACCTCGGACATGCACTGAACAACACGTTGCAAGACATCCTGATCCGCATGAAACGCATGCAGGGTTTCGAAACGCTGTGGATGCCCGGCACGGATCACGCCGGCATTGCCACGCAAGCCGTTGTTGAGCGGCGCGTTCAAGAAGAAGAAAACAAAAACCGGCATGACCTGGGGCGCGAGGCCCTAATCGATCGCATCTGGCAATGGAAAGATCAGTACGAACAACGGATCATTGGCCAGCTGAAACAAATGGGCTGCAGCTGCGATTGGGAGCGGACACGATTCACGCTGGATGACGTTTGCGCAAAAGCCGTCCGATACACGTTTTTTGATCTGTTCCGTAAAAACCTGATTTACCGCGGCAAACGACTTGTAAATTGGGACACGTCGTTGCAGACCGCCGTCAGCGATGACGAGGTTTTTAATGAAACCGTTCGCGGCAGCTTCTGGCATTTCAAGTATCCGGTGATCGATCCGCAACCCGGCGAACCCGAGCACGTTGTCATCGCCACGACCCGTCCGGAAACGATGCTGGCGGATACGGCGGTCGCCGTCCACCCGGACCCGGAATCGGCATTGGAAAAATACCAGCAAACGTTGCAGCAAAAATTGGCGTTGGCCGGCGAGTCAGAACGGCCGGGCATCCAACAGAAATTGGACGAATTGTCCGAGCAACGCACCAGCCGGCTGCCGTTATTGATCAAGCTGCGCGATATGGCCCGCGCCGGCCGCAAATTGATGCTGCCGTTAATGGACCGGGAGATTCCGCTCATCGTCGATGAATGGGCCAAGCCCGAGCTGGGTTCGGGTTGCGTCAAAATTACTCCCGCCCACGACGCCAACGATTACGAGGTGGGCAAACGAGCTGAGTTGCCGATGATCAACATCTTGAACCCGGACGGCACGCTCAACGCGGAGGCGGGCAAATATCAGGATCAAACCATCGAAAAGGCCAGGAAACAGGTCGTGCAGGATCTGGAGGCGCTGGAACTGGTCGAAAGCATCGAACAGCGCGACATCGAGCTGCCATTTTCCGATCGCAGCAAAACGCCTATCGAGCCGCTGTTGGCCGACCAGTGGTTTGTCGAGATGGAGCGGCTGGCCCAGACGGCCATGGATGCCGTGTCATCGGGACGAGTCGAAATGATTCCGCAGCGATACGTCAAGGGTTACCTGGACTGGCTGGGCGAGAAACGCGATTGGCCGGTTTCCCGCCAGTTGTGGTGGGGCCACCAGATCCCGGTCTGGTCGAAACCGGTTGACGATGAATCGGATCTGGAGCGCCTGGTTTCCGAGCTGAAAGACGACTTGAAGATCAACGACACGTCCGCCTCGATTCAGGTCGAGCATAGCGAAGAAGCGGATCCGGCACGCCGCGCGCAATTGGGATTGCCGCTGGCGACCATCCACGTTTGCATCCAGCGCGAAAATGATCCGCTGGAGAAGCTGGTTGAAGATTTGGGCTTTGTCCGCGTCGAAGACGTGCTTGACACCTGGTTCAGTTCGGCGTTGTGGACACACTCGACGCTGGGCTGGCCCGACCTCAATCCGGATTTGGAGTACTTCTATCCAACCAGCGTTTTAATCACCAGCCGTGATATTATCACGTTGTGGGTTGCGCGCATGGTCATCATGGGCTTGAACAACATGGATGATGTTCCGTTTCACCAGGTTTACATCCATCCAAAAATACTCGACAAGTTTGGTGAGACGATGTCCAAGTCCAAGGGCAATGGGATTGATCCATTGGATGTGATCGAAAAATTCGGCGCGGACGCCTTGCGGTTTGGCATGGCGCATATGACGACGGAAACCCAGGACGTCCGGCTGCCAGTTCAATATGAGTGCCCGCACTGCGAAGCTTCCATTGAGCAAACTCGGCAGAATCGCAAATCCACGGTTCGTCGCATCAAATGCAACCAGTGTCAAAAGGAATTTTCGACGCAATGGGCTGAGTCGCCCGAGGATCGTGCCTTACCGCGCGGGTTGATTCTCAGCGAACGATTTGAAGTTGCTCGCAATTTTTCCAACAAACTGTGGAACGCTTCGCGGTTTGCTCTGATGAACCTGGACGATTATGCAGCCGGCGAAATCGATCCCAGCGAGCTGAAAATCGAGGATCGGTGGATATTGAGCCGATTGGCAAGTGTATCGCGCGGCGTGACCGACGCTTTGGATCATTTTCGTTATTCCGACGCCGCCCGGGTGCTTTACGATTTTGCCTGGGACGAGTTTTGCAGCTTTTACGTGGAAATGTTAAAAGACCGCTTCAGCGATGCCGCGGCGCGACCGCTCGCTCAACGAATGCTGGCCTGCACGCTTGACGTGCTGCTGAGGTTGCTGCATCCGATCATGCCGTTTATCACCGAAGAAATCTGGCAGTTGTTTGGCCAATTTGCTTCTCGGCGTGGTTATCCTGCTCCAGCGGATGCCGAGCCGGTATTGATTTCCGCCCGCTGGCCAGCGTTGCCGTCCGACCTGCAAGAACCCGAAATTGAAAACCAGTTTGCCTTGTTTCAGCAGGCGCTCGGTGCGGTGCGCGAAATCCGCAGCCGGCAAAATATCGCGCCGCGGACCGAAATCGCGTTTCGAATTCGTGCGGCCGAATCCGTCAAACGGTCGCTCGAGCCGTTGCTCACTTACTTCCGTTCGATGGCCCGCGCGGAATGTTTGCAAATTGACGAAGACGTCGCGGCGACGGGCGTGAGCGCGACGGTGACGCGCGATGAAATGGAAATCATCGTCGATTTATCGGGCCATATCGACCTTGACGCCGAAAAAGCTCGATTGCAAAAGGAAAAACAGCGGTTGGAAAAAAATATCGCCGGCAAACGCGGTAAACTGTCCAACGAAAACTTTGTCCAAAATGCTCCCACCGACATCGTTGAGCGCGAGCGGCAGGCTCTGGCCAAATTGGAAGACCAATTGCAATCCATCAACGCCAGCCTGGATTCACTGGGATAATCGGACCGTCATGCCCGTTCTACGGTTTCGACTCGATTGCACAGCGCCCAAGTTACGGCATGTCGCGGAATAGCTGGATTGCCTCCAGTCCAAAGGTAATGTTCATGTTCATGCCGAACATCGCCCGTCCATCACCGCCGAGTGTTTGCGGCTTGCCGATCGCGGAATCATCGCCGAACCAGTCGCTGGTGTATTGGTCGCTGACGACAAATTGGTCGTTCTCGATTTTCATAAAAATCAATTGCATCCGTTCCACCGAGTTGCGACCGACAACATTGACTCCGGCTACGGCATAACCATCTCGGGCCATGATATTGGCATCGTCGTTCTCACGATGAAACACGGGAACGATGGTGGCGATGCGATCCCCCTGGGGAAGCGTGCGAATCGCGTAGCGGACACCCACGATGGGAACTTTTTCCGGGTGAATGATTGATAAAACAGATCCCGCACCATCGGGCATGCTGCGGCCGGCCGTTTCAGTGACGAAGGCATCGGGCAACCCGTTTTGCCAGTCATTGCCAAGCTTTTTATCGATTGCGCGTTGCCACTCAATCAGATCGGAACGAATTTGCTGTTCGCGGTTCGAACCAAATCGTCGATCCTTGAGATACTGACGTCTCGGTTTGAGTTTGAACCACCCCGGCGATGTAAAGAAATCCTCCACGTTTTCGTTCGCGAACGACAACTCCTGGGACGATGGCGGTCCAGCATCCACAAACGGGTTGTCGTCGAGACCGTTGTTCGTTTCCACCTGTTCTTGGAACGGGTTGTCCCCATCGGATCCTTCGGAAACCCCACTGCTGGAATCGGATGACGAGGGCCTTGATCGGCTCGTCGAGTTGGAAGGATTCGATGGCCATTGGCTGCGGTTTTTAAGATTTCCTCCGAATGTGGAGTTTTGGTCGTTGATCAACGGCGCCCGGGGAGGACGAATTTGCGATTGCCCCAAACCGGATTTGGGAAACGGGCTCACAGACGGTGATTTGTGCCGGTCGCTGAGCAACAGGTTGCTTTTCCCGGTTTTGGATGAGTTGGCAGTTTGATATGGGAAGGCGCCTGATTCGTTGTTTCCCTGCCACTGTCGAAAGACAGGGATCATTACGACCACGCATAAGACGACGGAGGCGATCGAAATGGAACCGCCGGCGCCAGCGGCCATGAGCGGAAATCGCTGGAAACCCGCGGCCAGGCACCCGGCTCCACCCAATGCCGCCAGCACACCCACGATAGGCGCGAAGTCGCCGATTAACACCAGGATTTTTAGCGTCAACCCAAACGAGGGCAGAATCATCGCTAACACACCCAATCCGACTAACCAGCATCCTGTTTTGATTAGTCCCTGTTCGGACTCATCCAAAGCGTCCCACGAATAGCTGGCGGTTTTTTTTGCCAACTTCGTGGGCGTGGTACGCCGGCCGTGTTTAACTGGACGCGGTGCCCAATGACTATGGGCGGCAGCTGGCGTCGCCGGTTGCGGAATCGGGGTGCCCAGCGATTCCAGCGGGATGTTCTCCAGGGGCGGCTCGGCCGGCAATGCCTGATCGGGCGGAACCACCAAGGGAGTTGACTCGACCGCCGAATTCACCCCCGAGTCCACCGCTCGAAAAATTTCCTTACAGTTTTTGCAACGCAGCTTTTTGCCGACGGTATCGGCAGGCATCTCCGTTCCCAATCGGCATTGCGGACAGACTACGTAGATCGTCATTTTTCAAAAATGAAGAATTGAGCGGTTTCCCGTATGACTGGAGTGCCGGAGTCTCATCGCTGGACTCGGATGCGACTGAGGCGACCGACACGTCTATAGGGTAACGCAAACTCGTCATCCATGTCAAAAATGGCTGACCGTAGAACACATAAAAGAGCCTGATATTGCACAGGTTTCATCCAGCTTCGGCGATTGCTTGTGAATCGGCGAGTCGTCATATCGAAATGTGTGCAGCGGAGCAGGTCAATCGGTGATGATGGTTGGCAAGTTATTGGCGATCTCTCGGAACACGTCGACCAATTGATCCTCGGTTTCGGCGTGGTAATGTTGTCCCCCGCCAATTCGCGCGACTTCACTCATTGTTCCCTGGTTGGCATATTGCGAGAACGTAATGGTGTGAATGATCACGTTGTGGTTGTTGACCAGCGTGGTGGCAACGTCAACTGGATGAGTTCCTGAATTGTGGTTGCCGTCCGTCAAAACGACAATTGTCTTGGCTGCATACGGCCGACCGTCTGAGCCGAATATGGAGGGGCGGGCAGTATTCATTCCTTCTCCGATAGCGGTGCCGCCCCAGATCCGCCGTGACGACAGCTCGTCGCGGATCAAGTCGTAGTCAGTGGTCAGTGGTTGATCAAGTGTGGCCGGCGTACTGCCGGAACTGAACGACGTCACCGACACCATTTCGTTTTGAACGGTGTTGTCGAGCACATCCAAAAATGCGCCAACCGCCAGTTCCAAGGTCTTCCATCGACAGTGACGTGGTGTGCTGTTGTTCTGCCCACGCTGGTACCGCCAATTATCATAATCCGACCGCCATTCCTGGTACTCGATTCGCATCGCCTCATCCGTCCAGCCCGTAGAGGAATCATAGTATTCGCCGTAGTCGATTACTTTCTCGGCCATTGAACCGGAGCGGTCCAACACGAGGGCGATATCGCGGTCCAGTTGCGTGGAAGTGGCCTGGGCGACCGGCGAAAATTCATCGAATGGCCCAAACCCCGAAAACAGCATATTGATGGTTCCGCCCAATGAGCTCGCGTCTCGTTTGCCATGGATGCGAATGGCGGTGGCCCGCTGGGTTCCGTTTCGCACCGATTGAGTGGTCACCGGCGTAAAGCTGTATCGGCCGTAACCGTTTCCTTCGCGGCGCGAGGTACCGAATTCGATTTCGTGGTACGAGTCTTGTGGTCGAATTTGCAAAGGCTTGGAGCCGACATTGTTCATGCCTGCCGTGGTGACGGCGTAATCGATGGCGACATCCGCATCCTGGTATTCGCTGAACGCTCGCCCGGCGGCGCGGGCGGCGGCATCTGTGGCCACGCGCAATTCAGTTTTGTTCAGCTGCATATAAGCGATGTTCACCACCACGCCGCAGACCAACATCACGATAGGAATCAATAAAGCAAATAACGGCGCGACCGCGCCCCGTCGGCCAAATTGGTAACGCTTTCGAACTTGAATACGCATAAAACTAATACCTCAGTTGCAAATGTAAAATCGAGTTGTCGGTATTGAATTGCGGGGATTGTTGTCGCGATTATGACGCGATTATTCTGTGGCGCCGTCGTAGAATCCGGTATATCCTTCAAATTTGAGGGTCGTCGAAGCATCGATCGTGCCGCCGAAAAATCGCGCGAGGATCAGCGCATTGCCGCGCACGGGAATCGACACGGTTACTTGGACGTGAGTGGTAAAGTCGTCCAGGGTAGCTTTGGGGACGCCGTTTTCGTACGGCGTGACTGTGATCGTCGCTCGGCGAGTCCCCAAAAAGTTCAAATACTTCTGAGCTTCCGCTTCGCCTTCTTGAATTGTCGCGCCCGGAACCATCACCAGTCGGCAAGCCTCATAAGCGGCGACATCGGCCATGTTTTGAATCATCTGAATGCGAAAAAATTCGAACGAGGTCAGCAGGATCAAAAACACTGCCGGCCCGACAATGGCAAATTCAAGCGCTGTAGCGCCGCAGCGGTTTGAACCGCGCCGCGTCGTCCGTTTACTGGCCAGATCATTCATCTGTTTTGGACTCTCCAGCTAGTTTTCCAGCGTAAACTCTTTTCGCATCACCACATCGACGGCCATTTCCGAAAATCCGATAAACCGGACAAATGAAAACGGGGTCACCACGTTGCCTTCCACCGGGGCCACGACGCGTACCGAAATCGGATCCATAATGTTGGCCAGGTCCGCACTGGGATTGATCGTCACCGCCTGGTTAATCGTCGCATCACCCAGCGACACGCCTCGCTCGTTTAACACCTCGGCCACACGAACGCGCACATCCTGGTCGTTGGCTTCTCGCTGAATCGCCACGCGGACGCCTTCATAAGCCGCCACGGTTAGCGACTCTTTGAGGAATATCGCGGTGGACAGTTCGATTGCCGCACTAATGATCAGAAGAACCAGTGGCAGGCAAATGGCGGCCTCTGCGGCAGCGCCCCCGTGTCGTTGCTGATAGTGTTTTTTCACGGCAGCTATTTGAATAAACAGGTTGGCAATGGTAGTGCCACGTCACCGGTAAGACGCGAAAAACAAATCATTTGCCAATCATTAAAACCTGCAATACGAATGGTGTATCGACACTCGGAAAATCGTCGACGCGCGCATTTAAGATGAATTCACGTGTGGGGCGCGCCAAATTGTGGCGAATTCTATTCGACGTTGAATTTCGTCAACGCGGCTTCCAGCGTGGAATTCGACCAAAAAAAACGGCGTCCATAGCTGGACGCCGCCTATCAACGTTTGCTTGGAATGACCGGTGGAATCCGACTAATCCCACCACCATTGTCGCCATTGGTTGGAGGGCAGTGATTGCTGCCGCGCCGCCGCCAATTGCGGCTGATCGACAACCATCACGTTTTTGGATGCGGCAATTTCTGATGCGTCGTACTGCACGCCGCCACTAATGCCGACCACCGTATGTTTAAGCGTCCGATTTCCCTCGCGATGCCGCATGATTTTTTCACTGACCACGGAATCAACTTGTCGTGGCGTGTTTTCGGCGGCTACCGGATGCAGCAACCCCGCCTCGCTGCCACGGCCGTCAAAATAGTTCAATTGCCAGTCGATTTTCCGCGCCAGCCCTTCGTTGTGGATCAAATTGGCCGCCAGCGCACAATCAAACAGGTTTTTCAACTCGCCGTAGATCGGATACTTTTTGGCCATCTGCGGAAAATAACGGGTGAAGTCGTCCGCGAAGCCCTTGGTGGGAGC
>JBFILF010000140.1:0-11136 GCA_041599835.1 Pirellulaceae bacterium | reverse complement strand
CCGTGATGGTTTGAAAATCCGGAATTGACTTAACGAGCGTTTATTCTTTAGCGCGTTATGCCTAAATTACGGGGGGGCAAATATTAATATTGAGCAAAAACGCTTGACGCATACTGTGCTAAGTCGCACGCCGCGCCTCATTGTTGCGGACTGCGACGTGCCATTTGTGTCCAGCCCCTGCGTGTCGAGGAAATCCATAATGCTGGGGAAAACTAATTCTGGAATGGGAATGTTGGGTGTGCTGGTTGCCCTGTTGCCAGTTTCCGAGGCAGGCGGGCAAACGCTGTCATTTCGTTCCTCACAGCTCAGTCAACAGGTGGCCGATCGGCTCGCCCAATTCATATCAAGCGAGATGGAAGCAAAAAACATTCCGGCATTTTCAATTGCGTTGGTCGACGGCGATGAAATTATCTGGGCTAAGGGTTTTGGCTTTGCCGATCCGCAGACTAACGTTCCGGCCACGGCCGAAACAATCTACCGAGTCGGTTCCGTTTCCAAATTGCTGAACGACGTTGCCGTGGTGCAGTTGGTGCAGCAGGGTCGGCTGGACCTCGATGCCGACATCCGCCGGATCTTGCCGGGATTTGCCCCTGCAAATCCGTTCAACCGGCCGGTTACGTTACGCCAGCTGATGAACCACACCAGCGGGTTAGTTCGCGAACCTCCCCGCGGCAACTATTTCGATCCGACCGAACCGACCTTGGCGCAAACGATCGAAAGCCTTAATCAAACCCAGCTGATTTACCCGCCCGGCCACCGCACCAAGTACTCCAACGCCGCTGTGTCGGTCGCGGGTTATACCGTTGAAAAAGCCAGCCAGACTCCGTACGCGGATTACATGAAACAGTCGCTGCTCGACCCGTTGGGGATGACCTCCAGCAGTTATATGGCGGATGCGCAGATTGAGCGGCATCTGGCCAAAGCCGAAATGTGGTCTTACGACGGTCGCCGGTTTCCAGCGCCTACATTCACTTTAGGAACCATTCCGGCGGGCAACCTGTACTCCAGCGTCATCGATCTGGGTCATTTTATGCGGGCGATTTTCAACGACGGGCGAGTCGGTGATCGCGCAATCATTTCTCCGGCGCTAATGCGAGAAATGCTTTCGCCGCAAACGTCGCCTGACGGACAGCGTCGCAGTTATGGGATTGGTTTTCGCCTGGGGCAATTGGACGGTCATCGGACGTTTGAACATGGCGGCGCCGTTTACGGTTACGCCACCCAGTTTCGCGGATTGACCGACCACCGGCTGGGCGTGATTGCGATTGCTTCGCTGGACGTGGCTAACGGATTTGTATCGCGAGTGGCCGATGACGCGCTGAGGATGATGCTGGCGGCCAAACGGGGGCAACCGATACCGGAATTGGTTTCGTCGAAGCCCGTCAAACGCAGCTTTGCCCGTCGCGTTGCCGGTCTTTATGCAAACGGTGAGCAGCAAAGGCGGCTGATGGAAACCGGCGGGCGATTGATTCTAACCGGGGCCACGTATGATCAGGAGATCCGGCAACTTGGCGATGGATTTGTAATCGATGACGTGCTCCAGTACGGCGGCCCAGTGCAATTTGGAGCTGACCAATTTACCGCGGACGACAAAACCTGGAGACGCATCGCTGACGAATTGCCACCGCCGCCGCCGCCGCGATGGAACGGTTTGATCGGCGAATACGGCTGGGACCATAACACGATGTTTGTATACGAACGCAACGGCCAGTTGTGGACACTAATCGAATGGGTGTTTCACTATCCGTTAACGGAGGTTTCTCCCGACGTGTTTGCGTTCCCGAATTACGGTTTGTATCACGATGAGCACCTCAAGTTTTTCCGCGATGCTGACGGTCGGGCCAGCCACGTGGTAGCTGCCGAAGTCCGCTTTGACCGGCGGCGCGCCGGACCCGACCACGGCGACACGTTCAAAATCAAACCGATGCACTCAACAGAACGACTTCGACAGATTGCTCTAGCCGCCGATCCACCCGTCGAAGCCGGCGAATTTCTCGAACCCGACCTGGTCGATGTCTCGGAGCTAGATGCGTCGATCAAATTGGATATCCGTTATGCGACCACCAACAACTTTATGGGCAGTGTGTTTTATCAGCAGCCTCGAGCACTGTTACAGCGGCCGGCCGCCAAAGCTCTAGTGGAGGCGCATCGACAGCTGCAACGATCGGGCTATGGATTGTTGATCCACGATGCCTACCGGCCGTGGTTTGTCACCAAGATGTTTTGGGACGCCACGCCGCCGGAAATGAAACATTTTGTGGCCGACCCTCAACGGGGATCGCGCCACAATCGCGGCTGCGCCGTCGACCTCACGTTGTACGATTTGCAAACCGGTCAAGTGGTACCAATGGTGGCGGGCTATGACGAGTTTTCAGAACGGGCGTATCCCGATTATCGCGGTGGAACATCGCGTCAGCGTTGGCACCGAAGATTGTTGCGGTCGGCGATGGAGCAAGCGGGTTTCGAAATTTACGAGTATGAGTGGTGGCATTTTGATCACCACACGTGGCAGCACTATCCGATTTTAAACCAACGCTTTTCCGATATCGGTGAGCAAAACTGATGTCGATCGGCCGCAGCATCTAGCGGGTCATGCAAAAAAAGCCTTCGCCAATCGACCAATCTCCCATTACCTCGATGTGTTGATGAGAGACCCCACTCACCGATCGGATTTGGTTTCCCGAGTACGATCATTCCCGGCAGGCATCGATCGGCTACAATCATGACTCGGCGGGATTTGAATTGGTTGTTGAAGTCTCTGAAGTAAGGCGGTTATCGATGAGCCATCCCATCAATCGACGCGAGTTTGGCCGGACCGGATTACAAACGGGAATCGGCGCGGCCGCCGGCCTTTCCTTGACCCATCGACCCGCGCGTGCCGGTGATCGCATCGGTGGATCCAATCAGTCGATTCGGCTCGGCATGATCGGAGTTGGAAATCGGGGGACCCAACTGGCGGACGCTTTCGGTCATCACGACGATTGTGAAATTGTGGCGGCGGCTGACGTTTACGAACCGTTTCGATCGCGGGCAAAAGAAAAATTTGGCGATCGTTGCGACGTTTATCTCGATTACCGATCGATGTTGGACCGCACCGATATCGATGCGGTCGTCATCGCCACGCCGGACCACTGGCACGCGCTGCAGACGATTCACGCGGTGGCGGCCGACAAAGATGTTTACGTGGAAAAGCCGCTTTCGGCGACCGTCGTCGAGGGCCGCGCCATGATCGCCGCCGCGGCCAGGCACGAACGGATCGTACAAGTCGGACTGCAGCGACGTTCGTCGGACGTGTTCCGGGAGCTGGCACAACATGTGGCCGCTGGAAACATTGGCAAGGTCACGGTGTCGCGGGCCTACCGATTGAGCAACATGTATCCGGACGGTATTGGAATACGGCAACCGAGCAACCCGCCCGCCGGGCTAAATTGGGACATGTGGCTCGGTCCCCGCGCCCGCCGGGCTTACCAGGACAATATTGCGCCTTACAAATTTCGCTGGTGGAACGCCTATTCGTCGCAAATGGGCAATTGGGGAGTGCACTATTTTGATGCCATCCGCTGGATGATTGGCGAAGAAGCACCGAGCGCCGCTGTTTGTGTCGGCGGCAAGTTCGCCGTGGCGGACGATCGCACGATTCCCGATACGGCCGAAGCGGTATTTGAGTTGCCCGGCGGGTCGCTGTTAGTGTTTGGCCAATACGAAGCCAGCGGGCACCCAGCCCTGGCATGGGGCGAAGTGGAATTGCGAGGAACGCTGGGTACCGTTTATGCCGGTGGTCAGGGGTTTCGCGTGGTCAGCGAAAAACCGGGTCAATTTCAACCAGCGGAGCCCAGGGCAGAACCGCTGCAGTACGATGCCCGCCAGCCTGCGTCGCCCACGGTTGCGCACGCCCGAGATTTTTTGGACGGTGTCCGAAACCGCACCGCTACCCGTTGCCCGGTGAAGGTTGGCCATCGATCGACGGTGTTCTCCCATCTGGCTAACATCTCGCTGGCCACCGGTCAGCGCCTGCAATGGGACGCGGAAGCGGAACGGTGCATCGGTAACGATGCGGCCAACGATTTGTTGCATTACGAATACCGCAAGGGTTACGAACTACCGGGCGGTTGATTTTTCGCTGTGGAGATAAGGCGTTCGCAGATGCAAATTAATTTGAGTAGGCGCTGCCGATGCTTTTGGATGTTGCTGGCTTGCTTTTGGATGTTGGCCGGCGTTCAGCCGGCGTTTGCCCAAACCGATGACACAAAGATCGGCATCATCGGTCTGGATACGTCGCATGCGATCGCGTTCACCCGGTTGATCAACGACCCCGAGGCCCAGCCACCGCTGGATGGTTGCCGTGTCGTTTGTGCTTATCCGCATGGCAGCAGTGATATCGAGTCTAGCGTCTCCCGGATACCGAAATACACTGAGCAAATTCAGTCGATGGGCGTCAAGATCGTCGATTCGATTGACGAGTTGCTCAGCCAAGTGGATGCGGTCTTGTTGGAGACCAACGACGGGCGGCCGCATCTGGAGCAGGTGTTGCCGGTGCTGCGAGCCAACAAACCCGTGTTTGTCGACAAACCGATCGCCGGTTCGCTGTGCGACGCGATCGCCATTTTCCAAGCGGCTGGCAAATACGATACGCCGTTGTTTTCCTCCTCCAGCCTGCGGTTCGTCACCGCTGCTCAACAGGCGCGCCAGGGCAAACTGGTCGGCAAGGTGTTGGGGTGTTCCACCTACAGTCCGTGCGGCCTGGAAGCGACGCATCCCGATTTGTATTGGTATGGCATCCACGGTGTCGAGCAGTTGTTTACTGTGATGGGGACGGGTTGCTTGTCAGTGACGCGTACCAGCAGCCCCGACACCGATGTCGTGGTTGGCCGGTGGGACGACGGTCGGATCGGCATTTTTACCGGAACGCGTAGCGGACCGCATAGTTATGGCGGCACCGTGTTTGGCGAAACGGGGCAAGCGTCCAGCGGCGGCTACGAAGGATATGATGAACTGGTCAACCAGATCGCCAAGTTTTTTGATTCGGGTATCGCGCCGGTTCATGCCGACGAGACAATCGAGATTTACGCGTTCATGTCTGCTGCCGATGAGAGCAAACGGCTGGGTGGCGTGCCGGTCAAATTGCAGGACGTGATCCAGCCTGCCCGCCAGGCGGCTGCCGCAAGACTCGAACAACTCGACTAAAAAAGCAGGTGCGGCGTTATCGACGTGAATTGATCGCAGCGGAGAGAGGCTATTTCCGATCCAAAACGTGTGAGCAAGGCTGCGGGAACCATCGGCCCGGCCATCATCGTGGCTGCGGTCGTCTGTGGACCGGGCAGCATCCTCACCAGTTCAAAAACCGGGGCGCAGTTTGGCTACAGCGCCGTGTGGGTGCTGGTGGCGGCCTGCCTGTTGATGGTGGCCATGGTGGCATTGGCCATGCGCATCGGGTTGGCCTACCAGCATACGCCCTGCCGCGAGCTTGCCAATCGACTGGGGCGGCCCGTCGCCGCCACGATCGGGATCATGATGTTCCTGATCGTCAGCTGTTTTCAATCCAGCAACAACATCGCAGTCGTCGCTTCGCTGGAAACGTTCGGCATCGAGCCGGGAATCTGGTTTTCGGTCGTCACATTGGTCACCGTAAACTTGATTGTGGTGGTGTTTCTGTACCGTAGCCGCCAGCTGTATCGGTGGGTGGAAGCATCCATGAAAGTGCTGGTGTTGTTGATGGTGGCGGCATTCCTGGTTAACGCTTTGGTCGCGCGACCATCGTTAGTGGAGATCGGCAAAGGCTTGGTGCCGGCAATTCCCCCGCAATCCAGCTGGGTGTTGGTGGCGTTGGTGGGAACGACGTTTTCGGTGGCCGCGGCCTTTTATCAAGCTTACCTGGTGCGCGAAAAAGGCTGGACCGAGGCCGACCGGCAGTCCGGTTTCATCGACGCCGTAACCGGCATCGCCACGCTCGGTGGGATCACGCTGGTGATTATGGTCACCTCGGCAGCCGTGTTTCACAGCCAGGATCCGATTCCGGCACTGGATTCGCCCCAGCACGTTGCGCTGCAACTGAAACCGTTGTTTGGCGTTTGGTCACAAGTCGTGTTCGGGGTCGGAATTTTTGCCGGCGCAATCAGCTCCTTCCTGGTCAATGCGTTGATTGGTGGTCATGTCATGGCCGACGGATTTGGGTGGGGAGACAAACTCAACTCGCGGTGGACGCTCCATTTCACGACGGCGGCTCTTTTGGTCGGATTGACGGTCGCGTCGCTGTCGATTTCAACGGGCATGAGCCGCGTGCAACTGATCGTGTTTGCACAGGCCCTGACCGTAGTGGGAGTACCGGCGGTGGCATTGGCGCTGTTGTATTTGGGAATTCAAAAACGTCGGCAACAAAAATCGCGGATGCCCATGGTCTGGTTGGTATTGGGAGGAATGGGTTTGGCCGTGACCTGTTTATTGGCAACCCGCACGACGTTGAACATTATGGAACAGCTCAGCCAGCCATGACCGGACCGCAATCGATCGACGAGCTGCACGAGTTGGCCAGTCGACCGACGGAGGCGGTGGAGCGCGCCTTGAGGAGTGTCAACGGTGACGTGCTGGTGATCGGCGCGGGCGGCAAAATGGGACTTCATCTCGCGGCCATGCTGCAGCGGGGTCTGGCAAGTGTCGGTTCACACGGCCGGGTCATCGCCGTATCACGATTTGCCGCGCCGTCGTCGACCGAATGGTTTAGCCGTTTCGGGATTAAAACGTTAAGCGTTGACTTGTTGCATGACGGAGCTGTGACGCGGCTGCCCGACGCCAGCGACGTGTTTTTTTTGGCCGGAGTCAAGTTCGGCACCAGCAGTGAACCGGAACGATTGCGCCAATTGAACGTCGAATTGCCGGCCCGCGTCGCCAAACGATTTGCGGACGCGCGGATCGTGGCATTTTCGACGGGCTGCGTGTATGCGTTTGCTCCAGTCATTGGCGGCGGATCCGTCGAGACGGACGCGGTCGCGCCGGTGGGGAAATATGCCGAGTCTTGTTTGGGACGGGAACAAGCCTTTCGGGATAACGCATCTCACGTCAGTTTGATCCGCCTAAACTATTCGGTCGATTTGCGCTACGGAGTATTGGTCGATATCGCAACCCAGGTGGTTCATGGCCAACCGATCGACGTTTCAACCGGTTACGTCAATGTGATCTGGCAAGGTGACGCCAACCGCTACGTGATTCAGGCGCTGCCCCACGCCGCCAGTCCTCCCTTCATATTGAACGTCACTGGCCAACGGATTTTGCGGGTTCGCGACATTGCCCAGCGTTTTGCCCAGTTGTTTGAAACGACCGCATCGTTTACCGGACAGGAATCGGATACGGCCTGGCTGAGCAACGCCAGCCGCTGTTTCGATCGGTTCGGGCCGCCGACCGTTGGCGAAGCAACGTTGATGGAATGGGTTGCTGATTGGATCAAAGCCGGTGGCGAGATGTTGGACAAACCAACACATTTCGAAGTACGCGACGGAAAATTTTGAGGGCGGCAACTCTCCGATGGACATTCAGCTATTGCGCGACGCACTTGGACAAGGATTATTGGTCCCGGCCTGTCCGTTGCCGCTGGACGAGCAGCGCCGCTGGTCGGAGCAACATCAGACCGCCTTGACCCGATACTACGTTGACGCGGGAGCCGGTGGGTTGGCGGTCGGCGTGCATTCGACCCAGTTTGCCATTCGCGATCCAAAGTTCAATTTGTTTCGGCCGGTGCTGCAGCGGGTCAGCCAGGAAATTGACGCAATGATTCCCCAGCCCCAACGGCAAGTCGTCAAAATCGCTGGAATCTGTGGCGACACCCGCCAGGCGATTGGCGAAGCGGAATTGGCCGTCGACTTCGGTTACCACGCCGGTCTAGTGAGTATGACGGCATTCAACAACGAGTCCGAAGACGCACTTATCGAACATTGCCGCCGCGTTTCACAATTGATACCGGTGTTTGGGTTTTATTTGCAGCCGGCGGTGGGTGGCCGCGTGTTGAGTTACCGATTCTGGAGAAAGTTTTGCGAACTCGACAACGTCGTCGCGGTCAAGATCGCGCCATTCAACCGGTACCAAACCTGGGACGTAGTGCGGGCTGTGATCGAATCGGGCCGAGACGATGTGGCGCTATATACCGGAAACGATGACAACATTATCGTCGACTTGTTGACGCCATTCTCGGTGACGGTCGACGGTCAAACGAAAACCCGGTTTATCGATGGTGGTTTGTTGGGCCAATGGGGTGTGTGGACCAGGAGTGCCGTCGACATGCTGGATGAAATCAAGCAGGCGAGAAAAAAAGCGGATGTGAATTTGGCCTGGTTGCGGCGCAATGTGGCACTGACCGACGCGAATGCAGCGATTTTTGACGCGGCGCATTCATTCGCTGGATGTATCGCCGGCATTCTCGAGGTGTTGCGCCGGCAGGGGTTGGTCCCGACATGTCATTGTCTCGACCCAAACGAAGTGCTTTCGCCCGGCCAGTCCAGTGAGTTGGATCGGGTAACGGTGAGCTATCCCGATCTTGCCGACGATGAATTTGTGCAGGCGAACCTGCAGCGTTGGCTGGCGTAGGCTTGGTGTCTCGGCTGGGCGCTGGGCTGAGTTTCGGACCGCCCTTCGAGGAAACGCAACATGAGAGACTAAGATGCCGTGAATCGCCGGCCGTTTCAGCCAGTTTCCAGTTCACGAATCCAGTCATTCAGCGGCGACATGCAGTCCCAGTCCGGTATTTCGTCAATGCCCAAGCCCGCGCACTGCAGCGCCGACACATCAATCTTTCCCTTTCGAATATTCAATCGAACATCGCCATGCGAGTTGGCATATAGTTGGCCGTAATTGGCTAGCGCTGTATTTCGCTCTCGCGGTGTCAAGTGCGACAGGGCCGAAAAAAAATGGTGCGCATTGCGTTCGGCGTGCGTCAGGCCAAGCGCGGCGACAACCGCCGAGTCCTGATGAAAGGCCACCAGCGGCATGTTGGTCAAGTCTTCGGCACTCAAAAAGTAGCGATGATTTTCATCCGAACGAGATTTGCACAGTGCATGGTTGGCCAGCGATTTAAACACGCCTTTGCAGTTTTTGTGCGAAACTCCGGCGTACCCGATGTCCATGCCTGATCGGAAGGCGTGCAGATCATCGTCTGCCTCGTCGATGATCAGCGGCTTTTGTTTGGCAACTTGGCGAATCGTTTCGGTCGTTGATTCGTCGAGCGTCATCGCCCGGCTGAGCGGCTGCTCGATCAACAAAATCCGCTCAAACAAGCGCGGCGACTGTTCGGCAAGTCGATCGACGAAACCGAGTAAGCGTTCGACGGTGGCAAACGATTCGTTGCCGTCCAGCGTGATGGTTGGATCGACATCGGCAATCAGCTGCCAAATCCGCTGCAGCCGGCGAAAGTCCTCGTCTTCATTGCCGCAGACTTTGACCTTGAAATAACGGAGTTCTTGCTGTTGCACGTACTGCTGCAACGTTTGTGGCAGGCCATCGTCGATGCGGTTGTCAACTGTTAGATCGTCGTCAGTCAATGGATCACCCAGCCCCACCGTATGCCGGATAAACAATTCGGGCCGCGGCCGGTCGGGCAGCGAACCTGCCAAATCGAAATTTCCAAGTTCCGGGTGTATGGCTTCCACACGAACACCCAGTCGACGCTGCTTGAGCATCTCAAAAAACGACTGCCCGCAACTGCGGCACATGGCGTCGATCAAGGCACGCTCGATTAGCGCCAAGGCAAAAGTGGCACAAAGCGGCACGGATGGTTGGGTAGTCAATTCGCGGTTGAATTGACGGTGTGCTTGCCACCAACCTTCAAATGCCGAATCGAACGGCGGTAGCTGCAAAAACACCTGTCGAGCCCGCTCGATCAACGCCAACAGCTCCAACATTTTTTGTTTGGGCTCGACGTCAGCTCGCTTATCCAGCCAGCCAAACGATGGCCAATCCGCCGCACAACCGTAGCTGGGATTGCCGTCGGGCGATGACATCCGCAATCGCACTTCAACGTTGCCCCGCATCCAGGCCGGGAACAACGATTGCCCTTTGCCGATTGAAAAATCCATCCGCGGTGGCGGAATCCGACGCACGAAAAGGTCGATGGCTTGGATTTGATAGGGCATCGTAGTTGGAGAGTGAATTAGCTGCGCTCAATGGCACTTTTAACCCACCGCTCCTCTGATTGGGAGAGGTCACGTTCAGACATTTTGGCGGAATATGGTGGAGAATTGATGATGGGCGAAAAAAATATTCAGCCGCAATCCATGCGAAAAACACAACTGCCTGCGGCCCGCAGCTCTTGCCGGTGCGATGCTCCGCGGGTAGGAAAGAGGTTCTGTTGCGTTTCCAAAACTCAACACGACGCATTCGCGGAACAATTCGCGCGACAGGCGTTGCATTATCGCTACGCGACCGATGCATTATCATCGCCGAGCGGCAATCCGCAGGTTTTGCCGCCGAATTCTCACAGCCGAATGCGCAATGGCTCCTATAGTTTTCTAGGTGCGGGCAAAATAGCACCAAATCCACCGAATGACATTTCGCAAGGGCAGACCGAAATGCTTGGGTTTTCCGATTTATTCTCCAGTCAACCCGTAGCGGGCATGTTCGCCGACACGGGAATCCGCTATCGAAACGCGCTCAAATCGGCGGTCAATGAATTCTCTAGCGCTCGCCGGCCCCAAACGTCGCTGACCACGTTGCGGCAAGTTCACCAGTTGCGGCTGGCGCTGGAAGCGATCAGGCCCGGCCGCTTATCCGGACTCGGTACCATTCGCACCCGCGGCTCGCTGCAATTCGCCTCAGTCGGTTCTGCGGGACCGATCGATTTTGGCAGCAGCTTTCCGACTTACATCAAAAGCATCGAGGAGATCAACACGGCGCCGACGTCGTTCACACCGTTTGGACCAGCCTGGCAAGGTTCCACGGCGACGGCACCTTGGAGTGGACCGGGTTCGACCGCGACCGCAACGGTCGGAGGCGTCTACGACGGGTCCAATGGTAACGGCACGCTGAAGTTCCAGGTGACGCAGGACGGGACGCATAGCCAAAACGATTTGACCATCAAGGTGTATGACAATGACGACAATTTTGTCGAAGCGATCAACATCCAGAAAAACGATCCCCTCAATCAGGTCTATCAACTGG